>DASXEJ010000083.1 GCA_036490175.1 Pirellulales bacterium
GTTGAGGGCCTAGTGGCCGCAAGGTCGTGCAGGTTCAAGTCCTGTTTCCCGCACTCAAACGTAGTATGGACTTACGACAAGTCAAACAAACGGAAGGGCCGTCGTTAGAATCCAAACTACCCCACATCTACCCCACTTCCATTCTCTTGAAAACGTCGTCCGCGATGATCTCTTCGTCGAGGGCTAGGTAGTGGTTGCGCATCGTTTGCGGGGAGCACCCGAACGCAATCGCGGCATCACTTTCCGTGACACCAGCCATCCGAGCCCGGCTCATCGCCGTTCCCCGGAAGTTGTGCAACTTGAAGTAATCGGCTCCGGTGGCTTCAAAGTAATCCTGGGCCTCATGCTGGAGCCAGTTCACTAGTTGCCGTGGTGAGAAGTCTTTGACCAGCTTGGCATGGTTCGCCCGTCCTCGGCTCCGGTGGACCTTCCGAAGCTGGTCCGCGAAGGCTTCAAAAACATACCGTTTTCCCGCCACGGCCTTCAGTTCGTGAAACATCGCCGTAGGCAACCGGCAGGAACGCTGTTTGCGACCTTTCGTAGTGTCGCTGGTGAAGCGTACACGACCCTCGGCTAGCGGCCAGCTCCTCGGATTACGGCCGCAGGCGTCAAGGATGCCCTACTCCGACAACCACCGTCAAGGAACCCTGTTACCGGCTGTGGTACAATTGACACGCCACGCTCGTACTCAATAAATTTAAACGTCCTGGTGCTAACGACTTCCTGCTGTGTCGATCGACTCTTCACGCTTACTTTTTGGAGGGACAGTCATGAAGCGGTATGCACTTGTCGCTGTCGGTTGTTTGGCACTTGGCTTTTGTTTGTGGCAAGTGTCGTCTGGTCAGCAGATACCTGGGACGAAGGCGGCACCAGAACCCCGCGCAGAAGCACCACAGCAGGCCACCGTAAAGGAACTCGAACAGAAGCGGTTAGCGCTTTTGGAACAGGTTTGCACATCCGTCAATAAGCACTTTGAAAATGGGCGTACTGAGTATGTGGAAGTCCTGGTAGCACAACACGAACTACTTGCCGCGCGCCTCGAATACGCTGAAACTCAGCAGGATCGTATCAAGGTTTGCGATCAGGCAATCGAGAACGCACGTCTCATAGTAGAGCAGAGTGAGCAACGACGGATGAGCGCTAAAGGTACTGCGATCGAGGTTTTGCGGGCGCAGGAGTTTCTGTTGCAAGCACAAATTGCGCGCGCAAAAGCTGAAGCTGAAAAAGCGGTGCCTGAAGGGCAGACAACCAACGCCGATCGTCCGACAACGGATTCGAGCTTCAGTGAAGTTAAAGACGACAATACCCACATACCGTCCAATTTCAATGGTAAGAACCTAAGTATCCGGACGGATAATCGTGGACGAATTGTAGTCGAATTTCCTGGCATCAAGGTCGGTGGAGGAAGCCGCGTATCAATTAACGACCAAGGCGTCATGCAGATTGTGCCACCAGATGATGAGACCTTATCCATCACTAGAAAAGGCAAAACCGGATATGTTTATCTGCCCCGTGGCGTCTTGCTGTCGCCTAGTACAGGTCAGATTGATCTCAAAACCGAGCCAGCCACAGTCGTATTTGACTTTCCCTGATGGCGTTGTTCACGCGAACTTTATTCCAGCATCAGGGTCGCCAGCATCTGGCGAACGGCGTCCAGATCGGTCCCCGGCTCTTGCCGGATCAACATCCACCGCAGAGCCTCTACGAGTTCGGTGTACGTGGTTGTCATCGGCTGCCCCCGAACACCGGCGAAGCGTGCTCGTGAGCGAAAGTCAGAAAGGTCCGTTGGAGAACCGGCGGAACAAGTAGGAGGACGACGGCGAGCGCGGCAACGATCACTGAAGCCTTCATGGTGATGCCCCTCGGAAATTACCCCAGAATTACCCCAAATCGACGCGAAAACACGACGAATTGCGGGGATCGACGGGGACTGACGACGAATCCGAAATCGTCGCTAACCTGCTGAAGCTCGCCGCTTTTCGTTGAACCGCTTAGGTTTGCGGAAAAGTGACCAATGAAGTTGAGGGCCTAGTGGCCGCAAGGTCGTGCAGGTTCAAGTCCTGTTTCCCGCATTACTTTCGAGCAGAGGTGCTCGCAGCACCAGCGCCGCCCAACGGTCAGCAAGAGAAGCCGTTGGCCAGGACACAGCCGGAGGGGCCGTGAGCGTGCGATGGCGGTCCGTGCCATCTAGCACGGGCATGCGTCCTAGATATCAACGTCCATAGCACATCATGTGGCAATCATCGCCACGAATGCCAGGCCAAGTAGTCCCTGCGCGCCCTCTCTTCTTGCCTGATGTACCGCCGAACCGTTTCGATTAGTCGGCCGCACGCGTCGAGGATGCCTGGCTGCGGCAGCAGCAGCAGACAACTACGAACGCGATGCGGCACGCCGGTAGGCCTGGAACTGGTTCGCGACAACCGCGATAAGCTCAGCAGGTTCGACAGGTTTGGGAAGGTGCATTTGAAAACCTGCCATGAGGGCGCGGCGACGGTCGTCGGAGCGGGCAAACGCCGTGATAGCGATGGCGGGCGTGTCTCCACCTTCCTCGTGAGAAAGGGCGCGAACGCGACTAAGAAACTGATAGCCGTCCTGTCTGGGCATGCCAATATCACTCAGAATCAGGTCGGGGCGTAGACGGCGGACGAGTTCAAAGGCTTCATCCGCACTGCTTGCCGTGTTGATATCAGCGTTGCACCGCTCTAAGACGCGCCGGATGACTGTAGACGCGTCGCGTTCATCATCCACGACCAAGATTTTAAAGCCGTCGAACGAAGGAAAATCGATCAGGGGGCCGATTTGGGTCTCGGCTTCGGGGTGTGTGGCACCAGGGGCTGTAAGAGACTCGTGAACCGCGATCACAGGGAGGGTGATGACGAACGTGGCCCCTTGATCGACACCTGGACTCGAGGCGGCAATGGTTCCCCCATGATGTTCGACAATCGTCTTTACAATTGCCAGCCCCAGCCCGAGTCCGCCGTGACGCCGATCGGCTGCTGTCTCGGCTTGCGAGAAACGGTCGAAGAGTTGGGGGAGGAATTCGCGCGAGATGCCTTGACCGCTGTCGGCGACGGTGATTTCGATTTGCGAGTTACTGCGGCGCAGCAGGATGTGCACAAGGCCGCCTGCTGGCGTAAATTTTACGGCATTGGATAGCAGGTTCCATAGCACCTGCTGGAGGCGATTAGGGTCGGCGTTGATCGGGCCGCATTCAGAATCGAGACATTTTGTGATACGGATTCTCTTCGCATCGAGGGCCGGACGAATCGACTCGACGGCGGAGTTGATGATTTGGGCTACATCGACGGCTTGCAGATCGAGGCGGAACTTACCATTGATGATGCGCGACATATCCAACAGTTCATCAATGAGCCGAGCCTGAGCGCGCGCATTACGCTCAATAGTATCCAACCCCTCTTGAAGATCGCTGGGCGAACCGAAGATGCCGGGGGCGCGCAATAAAGTGGCCCAGCCGAGAATAGCATTGAGCGGAGTGCGGAGTTCGTGCGAAAGGGTAGAAAGGAACTCATCCTTCATGCGACCGAGACGTTCCGCGTCGGCACGAGCGAATTTTTCACGTTGGAGCATTTTCTCACGCTCCACCAGTACTCGTTTCACGCTCGTGACATCGCGCGCGACCTTGGAAACGCCAACAACCTGACCGGAGGCGTCTCTTAGGGGAGAGATAGTCACCGACACGTCGATCAGGCGGCCATCCTTATGACGGCGGATTGTTTCGAAATGATCCACTCGCTGCCCGCGCCGAATTTGTTCCAGAATCTTCGGTTCTTCGTCAAGTCGGTCAACGGGGAACAAGTTGGTGATGGGGCTGCCGATCATTTCCTCGGCCGTGTATCCGAATATTCGCGCGGCAGCCGGGTTCCAACTGCGAACGACACCGTTAAGGTCTTTCGAGATGATGGCATCGTCCGAAGAAGTGACGATGGCCGCCAGCAACCCGGTTAACTCCTCGGGTGAGCCGTACTTCGGCAAAAACATGTCCTGCATTACGATGTCTCGAAAACATGAGGGACAGAATTGCCGATGCGACCCGGATAGTATAAGTCCTCGGCCCTACTCAGCTGGACGGAAAACGCGCAGTTTGGTTCAGGAATGTGTGGGAACGAGCGGCAAACGAGGAGTCTCTTTCGACGCCCGAGGCTAGGACATCCGCAATTTCGGCTACCCGCGAATGGCGTGCCAGGAACGTGGAAGGTGTCTAGCGCGACGCGCATCAAGTCACCGCATTTTTGGCACGTGTTCCAGACACAGCCGGTTGGCTGACCTGGGAATTGCCCCGCTTGACCCAAAAATCGGCGCGAAAACAGGGCGAGTCACGGGACTCATTAGACTCACGACATATACAAACTTCGTCGCTAATCTGCTGCGCTTCGACGCTTTCCGTTCAACTGCCGAAATTTGCGGAAATTAGGTCAATGAATTTGAGGGCCTAGTGGCCGCAAGGTCGTGCAGGTTCAAGTATTATTTCCCACACTCTTTCAGTAGAGGTGCTCATAACATCAAGGCCGCACAAGGCGTGCGATATCCGCGACTGTCACGGCTTGTGGGAAAGCCCACTGCAGGAGCAGCCCGAGCAGCGCGTAGTGCACCAATAGAATCAGGGCCGCCCAGCCGGTCAGCTGAAGAGGAGCCATAAGCCCCGAGACAGCCCGGGGGGGCGTGATCGTGGAATGGCGGACCTTGCCACCTAGCACGAGCAGGTTCCCTAAGTACCAACGTGCATGCCACATCATGTGCGCTGCGACGAACAAAGTTCCCACGATCATGGCCACGATCGCCAGGCCAATCAGCCCCTGCGCGCCCTCTGCTCGTGCCTGATGTTCCACAGAACGTCTCGATTGCTCAATAAGCTGTTCCCTGGCTTCAATCGCTTCGTCATCCCAGGGGTTCTGCGTTTCGATTGTCTCCGGCGCGCCGTCGAGCAGGGCCGACCGATCGAGCGACGGTTTCGTCCAGAGCCATAAACCTAAGCACAACGCAAAGACGGCATAGGCCGCCAGAAAATTAACACTGAAGCGCACTGCCAAGCCGCCCCGACCCACAGTGCAAAGGGAACATTGGTAGGCGGCCCACGCTGCAAGAACAAACGAGACGATCATTGTTAGGTGCGGCCACGCACGGCGCGCGAGCCAGTCACCAGCGCGTCCGGTCAGCACTGTGCGCATCTGATCAGCGTACAACGCCAGTTCCCCATTTTATGCGTGCAAGCGACTTGCAGGTTTCGGTTAGCGGTCGTTGCTGGTCGTCGAAGGCGCCAACGCGACCGCGCTTTTTTACGCCCGTCCCTGCCGGCTGGCGCGTCGGCGGCTTCGTTTGCTCGCCCCGCCGTCAACAGCGACTCCATGATACGGCCCAGTTGCAACGATTGTATCGGAACGACTGGTGCTGACGAAATGCCTGATCACGCGGGGGCTGATCGCCGAAGAAGTCTAGGCAAGGCCAAACGGTTGAGCTTAGGAAGGCGTCCACTGCAACGACGCCAGCAGACTGATTCGGTCGTTCGCATCGTTGCCACACGGTCGGGATCATGGCACTGCCGAAACCTCGATTTGCATAATTTCACCGGCTGCCGATCCGGTCCGCGGTAAGGCCCGGAGGCGCTGGCTATACCTTAGGCATACCAATCGAAACCTGGGTGCCGCGAACCTGGCGACCCAACTCATGGAGGAGTTCAAAAATGTTACGGCGTTTAATTTTGGCCACTCTTGTCGTTGTTGCCTTGGCGTCTTTGGCCCAGGAATCGCACGCGGGCTGCAAACGTTGCTGCAAAAAAAATGTTGTCTGCAACTTGTTTGGTAATTACGGCCCCGGCCCGTTCGGCTGCGGCGATTTTGCCTATGCTGGCTATTATCCGCGGGCCAATTACACCTGTTGTGGATGCCGAATTCAGTAGGGGAGTACGGGGCTGAATTCACTGGGGCACTTTTGAACGGATGCTCACGGACAGCGGTGTTTCTATGAATCATTCTCTCGATTCGGGAGTATCGCCTGCACCGGCGACCGCGCGCATTGTCCGATGACGACAACGAAGAAGTGATCGGCGAGCCGGATCCCCACGGATCCGGCTCGGACCGCAGTGGTTCGCGGTGATGAATTAGATTTCAATCGCTGCGACGCGCTGCGGTTCGTCTAGCTGGACCGATTCTAAATTCGTAGCCTCACGGCATGATGCCCGGGCGGGCTTTTAGCGCCGCGAACTCGGCCGCGGAGAACGCGGCGCGTTTCTCTTCCGGGCTAACGCTGCCGCTTTGAACAGCGTTTCTGATCGCCTGGATATCCATCCTGCCGCGCGCCAGACCGATCGTCGATGGAAAGGTGGTCCTGTGGAATCTGACGACCGGCAAGACGTCGACTCTGCAAGTCCCCGGCAGTAGCAGCTATCCATGGACGCGGCCCGCAGGGATTCTGGCGGTGGTTGTGTCCGTCTATTTCTTTACTCGGAGGCAGCCAACAAAAACGAAGATCGATTTCGCTGCACAGCCTCCACCTGCCTAGCGTTTATTCCTACAGCAACACGCTAGCATCGAGAGGCCGCATGTAGATGTCTGGCCGTCTGGTGGGAATTGCCAAAGGCCTGGCGGCCGGACCAGGAGAATCTGAGCGGAAAGCAGGCGGCGCAGCTTGCTTTGCCATTTTCGAACCGTCAGAATGCCCGCCAGCGACGGCATTGATGGTCGCCGATCTGTGGACTGGCAAGTCTCCATTCTTGGCACAATCTCTGGGAGGGCCCGCTCATGAAATTCACGATGTCGACTTGGTCTTGCGCGCGCTGGTGCTGTCTTCACGCGCTGACAATCGTCTTGGTGTTGTCGTCCGCGGCCGTTTCACTGGCCGCTCCGCTCGACACCCGGTTTCTCAATCAACCCGTGGCTGGCGGGCGCATTTCGACCTATAACAACGCCGCCGCTGCCGCAAAATACGACAACAACATCGTCGTGGGTGGCTCGGTCGTAGGTTCCGTGCTGATGGACTACGACGCCTTTACAGGTACGCAAGGGACTCGGGCCATTGGCGGAGCCAACATCTCTGGGGGTTTTTACCTGGGTAACGCCACGGTGAAGCCCGGCTTTACGCTGGAATGGGTGCAGACCGTATCGGCGACGACCACCGGCGGAGAGAATATTGCACCCAAGGGGTTCGACCTGCCGGCAACGAATTCCATTGCCTATCCCGATGCCGATCCCACCGATGCGGCAGCCCGCGCGTATTTGACGAGCAAAGGTCGACCGGCCCCCGTGGCCACGACCTTTGCGCCTTCTTATGTCTTTACCAAAGTGCAGGTAACTCCCGCGGCACCCCCGGGCGGAGTTGGTGCACCGACATTGGGATTCACGGACACACCCGGGCGCGGCCTGGCGCCCGCGGCGCTACAAACCTGGACGGGCGAGCTAGGACTCGTGGCAATTTCCACCGCGCTGGATACTCACGGTTTTCACACCGTGGACGTGATCGCGTCGTTTGAGTACGGCTTTACGATTGGGGCAGGCAGCAATGTGGTTACGGCGACTGCGCCGTATAACTTCGGCGCGCCGACAGCCGGTTTCGGCGGCGGCTTGCCGTTTGGTTACACGACGACGCTGAACAGTTTTTACGGCGGGACGAGCCCAGCCGTCGGTGGCAATGCCGGCGTGGCGACGGATCTATACAACTTTGTCTACGACCCGACGGTATTGGTTCCCAAGCCTGCGCCCGAACCTGGCACCTTGTTGCTGCTGGCGCTAGGCGCGATGGGACTGGCAGTGGGCCGCTGGAGGCGTCGCTGGCAGGTCGCTGCGCGTGGGTGATCGATTCAGCAAGTATTTGCTGACCGTCGTTGCGATCACCACGCCCGGTTGATGAAAGCGCCTCGCAAGGCGGCAGGTTTCGCACGGACGCAAAACGTCGAACGACCATCTCAAGGCGAACGACAATGGCGGGCCCTCGGCGGGCGCCTAAGACGCCTGCTTAGTCGGCGTTGCTTCGTTCATACCCTGCGTCAGGCAGCGCAATCCACTCGGCGAGTGGCGACGCATTACACGTAGCCAGGGTTTGGAGGCAAGCATTGTCATCCCTTGGTGGCGCCGTTTGGCCGCCACTGCGGTCGCCAAGATTGGCACGGCCCGCAACTACTCTCGGCCGACGAAGGCCATTTGCCACGCGACTCGGGGCCAAGTCGGATTACTCGCGCGAGCACTTTCTGCCGCAGAAACCTTGCATATTCGTAATGATTCGAGTAAACTTAAGAAGTCGTAATGTTCGATATGCCCTTACGGACAACCGGTATCACCGGCCCTGCCTATCGGCAAATCTCAAGGGTTGACACCCAATGATGTTACGACGAATTGTTGGCCAAGGTTGTGCGTTTGGTGTCGCGTGTCGTTTCCTCCTATAAGAGAGGACCATTGCCATGACCGGGATTCGCGTTTTCGAGCTAGTCGAAGTATTAGAGGCGGGCAAAAGCGCCAAGGCGCGCCTGTTGAACTGGAATGGCGAGCGGTATCAGCCGAGCGCCTTTGTGCAGGTCCAGGTTCACGACTATGTCGGCGAGTCCGGTGTTCCTGGGGATTGCGGTTACTGCTTTCTTTCCAACGAATCGCACCGTTGGGAAGTGTTGTGCGGGCTGCCGGCGCCGCAGGCCGAAGCCGTCGCCGCGCCCACGAGCAGTGCCCGGCCGCCGCGACGGCTGCGCCGCTCTGCAAAGGCAATCCCGAGCCTGGACCGTCCGGCGGCCCAGGATTGGACCTTCTCGAATTTCATGTGATGGCAAGCTGGGTGACGCCGCTCGCCGCCGGGCCGACTTACCCGGCCCGCGGCTCGAGCGGCGCAAAGGCCGCGTTGGCGCCCCTACGCGTCGGCGCGGTCTTTGTCTTGCCGCACGAACGTTTGCGCTTTCGAGATTGCCCGCGAAAGGCAATTTTTATTGACCTCTCTGCGGCAGCCTGATAGTGTCAGCGCACTCGGTCTGGCGCGCGATGCCTTGCACGGCATGGCCTAAATCGCCGGACCCCAGGGGCATAGCTGCCGGAACAGCTACTGAAGGCACTTCTAAGAATCGACGTGTGGGGCTCGTCGACCCGAGCGCAATAGCTGTGCGCTCGTTTCTGCCGGCCCATCGGCGCAGCGGGACTTTTCCTCTTTCTCTTTTGTCCCAGGCGCAAGCGTCTTTGTCGTTTCTGCGTTCGCGAGATTAACGCTGGCGTTTTTCTCTTGTTTCATTCATTCGTTTTTGGAGGTGGGCAATGTTTCGCAGAGCATTTTATTTGCTGGTGATAATTCTGATTGCGGCGGCTGGTGCAAACGCAGCGGAACTCGTCGTGATGGGAACCAACACCACGGCTGTGCCCGGTGCCAAGGTCTACACAGTGGGTGTGCAGGTATCGCAGGCGGATGTGGCCGCCGCGATCGCGCCTTTGGGAAACTCGGGGATACCACTTTTGGTTCAGGGGGTGGATTTTATTGGAAACGTTATCAACGGGGCGTCCACGAATCCGAGTCAGTTGCAAACCATCCAGACGGCGTACATTGACCCGGCAGCGGAAAATAATCCCGTCGCTCCAAGTTTTGGTGCCGGCCCTCCCACAGTTCTCAGCGCTGCGGGTACGCATGCGCTGTACGCGACCAGTTGGTGGTACACAAGCTCCACCGGCACGCTTATGGGCGTAAACGACTCGACTGGAAATGCCGGTGTCGTCAGTACTACGCCCGCAGCCGACGGTAGCGGTGTTTATACGATCGGGCCCACGAACAACGTCGGTCCAGCCGGAGTCGTGTGGGACCCCTTGATCTACAACCCCGCGGCACCGGCCATGTCCATGGAAGCCGCATTACTTGGTGGGTACGGTAACAGCGTGAGTTACATCGACAAACCGCCGGTCAGCAATTTGTTTTCCAACGGTGTTTTAACCGTTCCACTGGCGCAAGTCGTCACCAATGGCGATCTGCACTTCGACTTCAGTACCACGGGTCTTGAAGGCAACAATTTCATTGCGCTGGATCAACTAACATTCAACTTCCTTGGGGGTAACTTCACCGTCGACCCGCACGCGGTGCTCGACTACAGCACCAACACGATTCACTCCGAGCTGACGGCCGGTGGTGGGTTGGCGAGCGTTGGGGGTGTGCAGGTCAGTCCGACGATGATCACGGCCGATGGCAACTTGACGAGCACGTTTGCTACCACTACAGCGGCGAATCTGGGCCAAACGATTGGCGCCGCGGCCGCGCAGCAGATCAACTTCGCACTGGCCGGCTCGACAGCGCAAGCCTGGGACATTCATTTCACCGGCACGCTGCAGGGTCTGAGCACGGTGGTATTTCACTACGACCCGACGCTGATCGGCAGCATCCCTGAAATGGATTTGCGGATCGAGCACTACGAAAACGGCGCTTGGGTCGTACCAACCGGTCAGGTGGTCGACACGTTGGCGCATACGATCACGTTCCAGACCGATAGCTTCTCGCCGTTCGTGTTGGCACAGACCCCAGAACCTTCGGCCTTTGTCCTGCTTTCAGTGGGTGCCCTTGCGTTGCTTGGCTGGCGGCGGCGCTCTGCAAAGCGAACACGATCGGTCTAGCAACTCTGATATCGGAAGCCGCCCCGATTAACCGCGATGGTCCTAGGTTGCAGAGAGTTGTTGTCATTCGAGCACTGGGCCATGCCCGCATGTGCCGGGTCCATTAATAACGGACCCGGCATGTGCGGCGCGCTCGCAATCCCCTCTTGGCTGCGGTAGACTGGTGGCCGCCTGCCTGCGCGTGTTGCCGGAAGTTTTCCAACCCGGTCGCGCTCCCCGCCGTCCGCTGTGAATCATCTGCCCGCGAGGAACGAGACATGCCGCGCCGTGTCCGTCGAACCCTCCCTTCCGTTTCGTTGCCCGCCGGAAGTGCGTCCCTACGCGCCAGGGGCGGCTCGTTGGGACTTGTCGTTCGCGCGCTACGCGTGTTCGGATGCTTCGCGCTGACGTCTGCCGTTGTCAGCACAGTTCAGGCCGACGGGCCGTTATTCGAACGCGACGTACTACCGGTCCTCACGGCACACTGCCTGAAATGTCACGGCCGGGAGGCGCGCAAAGCGGGCCTCGACCTGCGCACCATGGCGCTGGCGGCGCGAGGGGGCGAGAGCGGACCAGTGCTGAAAGCCGGGGCGCCGCAGGACAGCCCTCTGTACGGTCGGATCGCCGACCATTCGATGCCACCCGAGGGAGAGTTGCCGCTCACGCCCGCGCAGATCGACGTGGTGCACCGCTGGATCGCTGCCGGCGCATTGTCGTCTGACGGCGGAGTCGCGTCGGCCGACGGATTGCCGGCCGACGCCAGTGCCGAAGTGAGCCCGGCCGACCGCGACTATTGGGCTTTTTGCAAGCTGGTGACGCACCAGCCCCCAGCCGTTAGCAATACGGATCGCGTCCGCACGCTGGTCGACTCGTTTTTGCTTACGCGGCTGGAGGAACAAGGACTGACGTTTGCGCCCGATGCCGACCGGCGGACGTTGGTGCGGAGGGCATTTTTCGATCTGGTTGGGCTTCCTCCTTCACCGGGCGAGGTGGCCGAGTTCGTGGGTGATTCGTCGCCCGAGGCTTACGAGCACCTGCTCGACCGACTGCTGGCTTCGCCCCATTTCGGCGAGCGCTGGGGCAGGCATTGGCTGGACGCGGCCGGCTATGTCGATGTGTCGGGGGGCGACAACGATGCCGGCATCATCAAGCTATCCGAAGGCAAGTGGCTCTACCGCGATTACGTGATTCGCTCGTTCAACAACGACAAACCGTTCGAGCAGTTTCTGACCGAGCAATTGGCCGGTGACGAGCTGGAAGACTGGCGTGCGGAAGAACATTTCACTCCGGCCACTCTCGATCGACTGGTAGCCACGACATTCCTCCGAGCCGCCGCTGATGACACGGACGAAAACGAACTCAATACGGCCGACATCCGGCATGGCGTGCTCGCGCGGACGGTGGAAACGGTAAGCAGCAACCTACTAGGGCTGACGGTGCACTGTGCTCGCTGCCACAGCCACAAATATGATCCGATCTCGCAGGCGGATTATTACCGGCTGACCGCGATTTTTACGCCGGCCTTCAATCCGCAAGCATGGCTGCAACCGCGCGACCGGGCCTTGGCCGATATTTCGCCGCGCGAGAAATCCGCCGGCGAAGAACACAACAAGCAAGTGCAGTCCCAGATCGCCGACGCGAAGAATCGATTGACCGATTTGCGCCGGCCCTATGAAGAGAAGTTTTTCGAGGCCAAATTGTCTGCGCTGCCCGAGGCAATCCGGGGCGACACGAGGTTGGCCGTGCAAACGGCGGCCGACAAGCGCAACGACGTGCAGAAGTATCTGGCCGGCAAGTTCGAGGCTGGGCTGAAAGTTTCGGCCGAGGAAGTTGCAGGCGCGCTCGGCGAAGCGGACCGCGCGGCAGCCGCGGAACTAGACGCCAAGCTAGTAGAACTACCTAAACAGCTGCGCACGTGGGGCAAGATTCAGGCCCTGTACGACGTTGGCCCGCCTCCGTCGACGTATTTATTGCGGCGTGGCAATCACGATACCCCCGGCGGCGAAGTTTCTCCCGGGTTCTTGAACATCCTGGCCGACGAGACGTCTGGTGCGCTGCTCGCTAGCGCCGGCGCCGGCGGGGCCACGAGTGGCAGGCGGCTGGCTCTGGCCCACTGGCTTACAGCGCGCGATACCGTGGCGGCCGGGCAGGTCGCGCGGGTCATGGTCAACCGTCTTTGGCAGCAGCTGTTTGGCGTGGGCATAGTGGAGACGGCCGACAACTTTGGGCATTCCGGAAGCCGGCCTACGCATCCCGAACTGCTCGACTGGCTGGCGAGCCGCTGGATCGTCGACGGCTATCGTTGGAAGCCATTGCTGAAGACGGTGATGCTGTCGACGGCATACCGGCAAGCGTCAGTGTTGCCAAGTGAAGGGGCAACAACCTCGGCCGTCGATCCCCAAGCCGTGGATCCCGGCAACCAGCTGTTATGGCGGCAACGCTTGCGAAGACTAGAGTCGGAAGCGGTGCGCGATGCCATCCTCACTGCCAGTGGTCAGCTTGATCGCACTCTCGGTGGTCCGCCGATACCGCTGGATCCGCGCCCTGACGGTTCGGTGGTGATCAAAAAGGCGAACCTGCCGACTCCCGCATCACGTTGGCGCCGCAGCGTTTATGTTTTGGCGCGGCGCAATTACCATCTTTCGATGTTGGGAGTCTTTGATCAGCCGGTGGTGGCGACCAACTGCCCACGCCGCAACAGCTCGGCCGTGGTTTTACAGTCCCTGGCCATGCTGAACGACGACTTTGTCATCGAACAGGCGGCAGCGTTCGCTGACCGCGTGATCACTACGACGCCCGCCGACCGCCAAACAGCGGCGGCGTTCGAGATTGCTTTGGCCCGTGAGCCAAACTCGCAGGAAATCGTGTGGTGCGAGGACTTGCTGCGGCGGCAGTTTGATCGCTTTCGCCCCCAATGCGAAGCCGACGCGCCGGCCCGCCGCCAGGCGCTCGCGCATGTGTGCCAGATGCTGTTGAATACGAGTGAGTTTTTGTACGTGCCGTGAGTATTTTTTCCTGAGCGTTTAGCCAGCCCCCGGGCTATGGCCAGTATCAAGGGTTAACTGCGAAGTTGTCTCACCGAGGAGAGCGGATAGATAGTGTCGAGAGTACGGCATGTCCACGCCCAGCGTGGACATGGCACCCTGGGAAACTCAACTACCCTGCAATGTCAAGTTATGTTGCAGTGAATGATTTGGCCATGAGCAAGCCTCGCTTAGCCAGTGACGGTTCTCTATCGCGCGTGTCGCGGCGGGACATGCTGCGCGCCTCGGGATTGGGGTTCGGAGGGCTGGCGCTCGGTTGTCTATTGGACGAGGAGGCGGCGGGCGAAGCCACGGCCAGCGCCCATACGAATGCGCCCTGGGGGGCCGACCTGACGCCCAAGCCCAGTCAGTTTCCTGCCCAGGCCCGGGCCGTGATCATGCTGATGCAGAACGGCGGGCCGGGACAGATGGAGCTGTTCGATCCCAAGCCCGACCTACAGGCGCATGCCGGCCAGACATTCGGCGAAAAGGTCGAGATGTTCCAGAAGGGGAGCGAGGTGAACAAGCTGCTCGCCAGCCCTTTCAAGTTCCGCCCGGCTGGCCAGTGCGGCATGGAACTGTCCGAGGTCATCCCGCATTTGGCCGGTGTGGCCGACGATATTTGCCTCGTCCGCTCGATGCACACCGAGCACAACAATCACACCGAAGCACTGGTGATGTTCAACACGGGCAAGATCTTTCCTGGCCGGCCGGCGCTGGGCTCTTGGGTCAGCTATGCCCTGGGGACCGAAAACCAGAATCTGCCCGCCTACATCGTGCTGCGCGATCCCGAAGGCTACAACACGAGTGGCACTTTGTTGTGGCAAAATGCCTGGCTGCCAGCCTTGTACCGCGGGACCGAGTTCAGCTCGCAGGGTCCGGCCGTTTTGAATCTGAAACCACGGTTGGCACAGCCCGCCGAAGCGCAGCGTGACGACCTGGATTTGCTGGCACGGCTCAACGAAGAACATCGCCGCAGCTATCCGCAAGAAACGGAGCTCGACGCGCGGATTCGCAATTATGAACTGGCGGCGCGGATGCAATTGGCTGCCGGCGAGACGCTGGACCTATCACGCGAGACCGCGGCCACGCAAAGGCTCTACGGCCTCGATAATCCCGAGACGTCGGGCTATGGCCTGCGCTGCCTGATGGCCCGGCGGTTGGTCGAAAACGGCGTCCGTTTTGTGCAGATCTTTCCGCCGGTCAAGCCGCAGTTTCAGCCGTGGGATTCGCACACCAATGTGAAAACTGAGAATGAAGCGATCTGTGCCAAGACCGATCTGTCCAGCGCCGGCCTGATCAAGGACTTGAAGCAGCGGGGGCTGCTGGATTCGACGATTGTGCTGTGGAGCGGCGAGTTCGGCCGACTGCCGGTGTCGCAGAATGGCTCGGGGCGGGATCACAATCGCAACGCGTTCAGCCTGATCGTGGCTGGCGGCGGGTTTCGGCGTGGCTGCGTGCATGGAACGACCGACGAAGTGGGATACCGCGCAGCCGATGCGCGCGTGAGCGTGCCCGATCTGCACGGCACGATTCTGCACCAACTGGGCTTCGATCATCGGCGGCTGGCGTTCGTACATCACGGCCGGCCCGAAACGCTGACCGATGCCCCGCTGACCAAGGCCCGTGTGGTGACGGAAATACTGGAACGGCCGGTGCGGATTTAGACAGCCGCGGTTTCAGCAGACGGCCACTGTTCCCTGGTATTGCTCGGTCGTGCCCAACGGGGCGAGTGGCTCCCAGCGATGCGGAATGTTGCGCATTTCCAGCGCGCAATCGAATTCGGCCGAGCCCGGCGGAAAAACGGATTCGTCCGCGAAGAAGCTGGAGCGGATCGCATTGACCGCTAGTGGCCTCGCATGCCACCGCTCGGAAACCAGCTCCAGCCCCTCGCACTTGTTAGGAGCGAGCGCAGGCGAGTAGCCGCGCGCCCCGTGCCGATAAAAGTCACTGGCTGCGTGCGGCGAGTCGAACAATTCGGATTGCCATTTGCCGCCGGGGCGGGCCTCGACCTGAATGGCAACTTTTCCATCGTCGCTAGCGACCGAGATCTGCAAGTCATCGGCAGATTCGCGTGTCAGAAAACGCGCGTGATGGTGAACGCCCGCGAACAATCGGCCCCCCAGCAGCACCGTCGCCCAGGACGAAGTGTCGCGTCGCGGAATGAAGACTCCCTGGAACTCTACTTCGCCGTCGTGCCACGTCACGGCAAAGCGATGGGCCGCGTTCTGAGAGGCCAATCCCCAGTCTGCCGGCCAAAACCCAGGGCGCACTTGGGCCAGTTGAATCAAGCAGATTCCGGCCACCGCATGTCCGCGCACGATCTGCGGCTCGAACGGGCTGGGTAGTAGCGCACTTACGATCGCTGGATCCACGCGATAAGTAACCAGAATCCGCCGCTGGATGAGGCCGTGGATGGCTGGAATTCGCATGGAAAAAAATCTCCAGGTCAAAGGTCTTGCCAGGAGATGAACCGCTAGAGAAGCCCAGCGTTAACCGGGGGCGTCTATCGCCCCAGAATTCGCCAGGCCACATTGGCCGATTCTAGGCGTGTGAGCGGACGGCCATGTTCCTTCAACTTGCGCTCGACCACGATGGCGAGTTCGAGAAATGCCAGCTCGCGCACTTCATCCATCAGGTCGGGGGCGGCCAGCAGATAGCCGACGGCCTCGGACTCGACCAGCGTCGGGGGCGGTTCATTTTGCAGCTCTAGACGACGAATGCGTTCCTTGAGCGTCGCCAGTCGACCATTGGCGGCCAGCGCCGGTTTCTTCGCCGGGCGAGCGCCCGACTTGGGACGCGTTGGCGAGACCTTCGCCGCCGCGGATTTCGCGCGATGTGCTTGGCCGTGTGATTTGCCCGAGTCGCGGTGCGTGTTGACGGCGGCGGTGGGGCGCACCTTGGCTTTAGGCGCCGTCGTGTGCTTTTTTGGGCGTCCTGCTGGGACAAGCTTCTTTGGCATCGTGAAACTCCGGGATGGCCAGGCACCGTCGGACGACACTCGCGCCATCATCGTAGCGGAGTCATGCGCCCCTGTCGCTGCGCGATTCAGGATCGCCGCGTGGATACCTGCGGACGATCCGCGGCTTTTTTGGGGGGAAGTGCGCGGGATGGTGCCGGAGCGACCACGGCCCCCCTGTTGGGCTGACAGTATTGGCAGCTACTTTGCCCTCGACCGGCAAGGGCCCGAAGGTGTATCGTCGCCTCTGGTGCGACCTTGGGGTGGTTGGGATTACCGGCCCCCTTTAGAGCGAGCGGTACAGGTTTCGCACCTGCCGACCGATTGACCCAAGTTGCTCATTGACTCTGCAAGTTTCGAAGCGCGTCGCGAGTAATTGCCGTCACGGGATGCGTCAATTTCGCTCCGCGTGCTAACGTTTTATCAAGCCTGACTTATGGACACGGATTGCCACGGGATCGCGCACCAGTTTCAGGATGCGTTCGGTGTACTGCGCGTTACGTCACGGTCGACCCGGGACGCGATTCGCCGCGCCATGCATGCCGACGAGCCCGCGACAGAGGCCCGCGTTCGCGTCGTGAATTTGCGCCGCAAGTCGGCCTATCGCGTCGGTTCCGGCCAGCTGCTGCTGGAAGAGGGCGGAGTGCTCAGCATCTCGGACCGATTGCCGGCCGACGTTCCGTTGGGCTATCACGATTTCCTTCCCGAGGGGTCGAATGCACCGATCCGGCTGATAGTTAGCCCGGGACGCTGCCAAGCGCCGCCGGCCAAGATGAGCTGGGGCTGGGCCGTGCAGCTTTACGCGGCGCGCTCGGCCACGAGTTGGGGCATGGGCGACCTGGCCGATTTGCGATCGCTAGCGACCTGGTCGAAGGGACTGGGCGCCGCATTCTTGTTAGTGAATCCACTGCCGGCTGTCGATCCGGTTTTGCCACAAGAGGCCAGCCCCTATTTTCCGACCAGCCGACGGTTTCGTAATCCGCTCTACCTGCGTATCGAAGAGATCGCGGGCGCCGGCGAACTCGGGCACCTCTTAGAGCCATTGGCCACGGCCGGACGACAACTGCAGCAGCAGGATCGCATTCGACGGGACGAGGTCTTTCGTCTCAAGAAGCAGGCTCTGGAGCTGCTGTGGAACCGGTTTTCCGGCAGTCCCACATTCGAGTCCTACCGCGGGGAGCTTGGCGCACCGCTACGGCAATTTGCGACGTTTTGCGTGCTGGTCGAGCGATTCGGCTCGGACTGGTCGAAGTGGGACGCGGAATACCGCCGCCCCGAGGCCCCAGGAATTGCTCGGTTTGCCGCCGAGAATGCCCGCCGCGTGGCGTATCACGAGTGGCTGCAATGGCTACTGGACGTACAGCTGTCCGCCGCCGGAACGTTGCCGATCGTGCAGGACATGCCGATCGGCATTAATCCCCGCGGCGCCGACGCCTGGACCTGGCAAGACGTGCTGGCCGAAGCCGTTTCGATCGGGGCGCCCCCCGACATGTACAACACCCAGGGGCAGAACTGGGGCATGCCCCCTTGGACGCCGCGGCGTTTGCAAGCCGCCAAGTACGAGCCCTTCGTGCAGACGATTCGGGCCCTGTTGCGGCATGCCGGAGGATTACGGATCGACCATGTCATGGGTTTGTTCCGCCTGTATTGGATTCCGGACGGCGAGTCGGCCGTGAACGGGACCTACGTCGAATACCCAGCCGAGGATTTGCTGAACATCGTGGCGTTGGAAAGTCATCGTGCTGGCGCCTTTGTCGTGGGCGAAGATTTGGGAACCGTGGGGAAAAACGTGCGGCAAATGCTGGCCGCCGCACGGATACTTTCCAATCGGCTGCTGTGGTTCGAGGATCATCCCACGCGCGACTATCCGCGTCTGGCATTGGCCGCGGTCACGACGCACGATCTCCCCACGATCGCCGGATTGTGGAGCGGCAGTGACCTGGCTAAGCAACAGACGCTGGGATTGTCGCCGAATGCGGAAGCCACCAACGAGATCCGCGACAAGTTGCGCGTGATGACGGGGCTCGCCAACGACGCACCGGCTGTCGACGTGGTGCGCAAGACCTACGAATTGATGGCCGAGGCCCCCTCGGCTTTGGTAACCGCTACGTTGGAAGACGCACTGGCGATTGAGGAGCGGCCCAATATGCCGGCCACGACCTACCAGTGGCCTAACTGGTGCATCCCGTTGTCGGAAAAACTCGAAGCTCTATTTCAGGCTCCTCTGGCGCATTCGATTGCGTCGTCTCTATCGAGCCGCGGCAAGCGGGCCAAACGGTCGCGCGCGACCACGGGTGCCAACGGATCGGCAACCGGAGCCCATAGCACAGACCGGGAACAGCAGGCGACAAACGGCAAGCCGCGGGGTGCCTGAATCGCGCCCGCAGTGATTTGGCCGTAATCCGGCTGCCGGTTTGCCCCACAGTGGGCTATCGGGCCATGGGCGGGCAGTTCAGAACGTGGCCCCGCCGCCCCTGGCGAAAACGGCCTTTTCTCTGCGCCGGACGGCGTTGACGCCTGCCCTGGCGGGTTTACTGCCGGATTCGGGAGGCCTCGCGTTCACGCGAGCGGCGGGGCGCCCGGTGTCTCCCTCACAGTCCGGAAATGATGCCGTAAAGAGCATTTCGGCAAATTTCTTGCACTCCCTGGAACCCCAGTTTAGATTAAAAACCACGCGGCCAGTTTTTGTTGACTGAGCGTTAAGGTCGCGTTGTCCGGAACATCTTCGTCCCCACAGCTGCGAGGCACGGTGGGGCGAACAGGGCTAGTCGCTCGCGAGAAGCAGGGCTTTGAGCGTCATTTCTGCCAGGCCTGGCAAATACAGGCGACGGTCTACGGGCACGGTCATTTTTGCGCGTGCGGGGACTCATGCACCGCCTGCCATCGGGCAGGACTACCGGTGGCATGTGTGGCGTTTTAGTAGACCAAGGCAACAGAGACGGGCCGATCTATGAAGATCACATTGTTCGAGCGGTGGCGTCGCGCTAGTACCAAACAACTGGTGGCTCAGAAGTCGCGCCGGCGCAGCCGACCGTTGCAGGTCGAGTCGCTCGAGGAGCGCGCCCTGCTGACGGCCAATAGCGTGGCCGCGTACTCGACCTACGACGTCACTCACGACGGCTACGTCAACGTCCTCGACGCCATCAAAATTGCCGGCTACGTCAACACGCATGGCAATTCACCGGTTTCGGCATCGTCGAATTCGGGAAGTGGCGCCGGCACCGCCACGGTGATGTCCCTGGCGACCACCAGCACGACCACTTCCGCTTCGGCGATGGACGTCAATCACGACGGGTTCGTCAACGTGCTCGATATCGTGAAAGAGGTCCAAGCCCTCGACGACACGACCCCCGAAGCGCAATACAGTCTCGTGCCGACGGATAGCTCGGATACGCCGCTGACCGGACCGATTAACATTGGCGATACGTTCTACGTTGATGTGTACGTGCAAGACTTGCGCTCGGTCAGCTATGCCGGCATCGCGGCCGGCGACGTCGATGTGACGTATGCGGACCAGGGAGGTGGCACCGCGGGGGTCGCGCCAACCGGCGTCATCACAGCAGGCCCGAACTATCCTGTGCCCGGGTCGGCTCCGCACGGCGATGCAACCAGCACTCCGGGCGTCGTGCTGAACGTGCAAGGCAGTGAGCCGTTGAACGCCACCGGCAATCCGTTTTTCTACCAGCCGCTGGGAAGTAGCCCAGTGTTGCTGGATCGCATCCAGATGACGGCCAATGCCGCCGGCACCGTGCAATTCGGCACGCAATTCTCGCTGGGCGAGGTGACCGTCGATGCCGAGGATACGGGCAACAATGACCCGGCCCAAATTCCCAACAATCAGATTCTTCCCGGCTCGGCGAGCGTCACGGTGCTGAGCGCACCGCCGATTCCATCGTCCCTGTCGGGCTCGGTGTATATCGATGCCAATGGCGACAACGTCCAAGACAATGGTGAGGCAGGTCCCACCGGCGTCACGGTTCAGTTACTCGATTCTTCGAACACGGTGATCGATTCCGTCACCACGGGATCGAACGGTATCTACTCGTTCACGAATTTGGCTCCGGGAACCTACAGTGTTCACGAAGTTCAGCCGGCCGGACTGATCGAGACTGGCGTGACAGTTGGCTCGATCGGTGGACCCGCCGTCGGCACGGCGAGTGGCAACGATACCATCACGGGCATCACGCTCTCGTCGGGCAGCGTGGCCGCGGGATACAGCTTTGCAGTTCAGCAGCCGGCCAGCATCTCGGGCACAGAATACGTCGATGCCAACGCCAACAACACGTTTGATTCTGGCGACACGGGGCTCGGTGGCGTCACTATCCAACTGTTGAATTCGAGCAACACGCTCGTCAACTCGGCCACGACTGCGTCCGACGGCACCTACTCGTTCACGAACCTGCTACCCGGTACTTACTCGCTGCATGAAACGACGCCCTCGGGCGCCGGAGCGACCGCTGCGAACCTCGGCACGGCCGGGGGCACGGTTACTGCCGTCGATACCATTTCGTCAATATCGCTGGGCTCGGGCGTCAGTGGAACGGGCTACAATTTTGCCACCCAGACTCTCGGCAGCATCTCGGGCACGGAGTACATCGACAACAACAGCGATCACGTATTCAACAGCGGCGACGCCGGCTTGCAGGGGGTCACGATCAACTTGCTCGACTCGAGCAATACGATCATTGCCACGCAATTCACGGACAGCAGCGGCAACTTCTCGTTCACGTCGCTCCCAGCCGGGACGTACTCGGTGCAAGAGGTTTCGCCGGCCAGCCCCTACATCGAATCGTCCGCCAATGCCGGAACGCCAGCAGGTACCCTGGTCGGGCTGAACAACATCACGAACATCGTGCTGGCTGCCGGTACCACCGGGACGGGCTACGACTTTGGCGTCACGAATCCCACCCAGGCGCTAGCGCAGTATCAGCTGGTGGCCACCGATGCCAGCGACGCTCCGATCTCGGGTTCGCTGACCGTGGGGCAAACGTTCTATGTGGATGTGAAAGTGCAGGACCTGCGTGGCGTTGCGTATGCCGGTATCGCGTCGGGCAACGTTGACGTGGCGTATGTTCAGCAAGGGGGTGGTACGGCAGGTGCCTCGGCAACGGGCAACATCATCGCGGGCGTGAATTATCCGGTTCCTACGTCCGCCTCACACGGCGACGCGCTGACGACGCCGGGCCTGGTCTCGAACTTGCAAGGTACGGAGAACATCAACGTCTCGGGCAATCCGTTCTTTACGCCGCTGGGGAGCGGCACGCAGATCTTGGATCGCATCGAGATGACCGCTGTCGCGCCGGGTGTCGTAGTGTTCAACACCCAGTTTTCCGCCGGTGAAGCCACGGTCGTGGCCGAGTTGACCGGCAACAACGATCCCAACCAGATCCCGAACTCGGCGATTCTGGGTGGCACCACGTTCGTCACGATCGTTGCCGCGCCTCCGATGCCGGCCTCGCTGTCTGGTACGGTTTTTGTCGACGCCAACGGAGATAACATTCAAGAGGCTGGCGACGCAGGCGAGCAGGGCGTGACGGTGCAATTGCGGGATTCCAGCAATCAGCTTGTCGGCACCCCGCAAATAACCGATGCCAACGGTCACTATACGTTCACCGGCATCGACCCGGGCACCTACACGGTGCAGGAAGTGCAACTCGCCGGGTTCTTTGAGAGCGGCGCCATCGTCGGATCGATCAATGGCACCCCGTCGGGCACAGCCACTGGCTTGGATACGATCGGCGCCGTGACGCTGGGCTCGGGTGCGACCGCCGTCGGTTACAACTTTGCCCTGCAAGCTCCGGCCACGCTAAGCGGCACCGAGTACATCGACACCAACGGCGACAATTCCCAGGACAACGGCGAAGTCGGTCTGCCCGGCGTCACCGTTCAATTGGTCCAGGCCGGCAACGCGGTGCAGACCAAAGTAACAGGGGCCGACGGCTCCTACTCGTTCACGAATGTGCAGCCCGGTACGTACACAGTTCAAGAGATTGTGCCAGGCTCGCCGTATTTTGCCACCGGTTCGTCAGTCGGCACGGCGAATGGAACCCAGTCAGGTCTCAACCAGATCACGGGCGTCACGATCGGGTCCGGCACAAGTGCCACCGGCTACAACTTTGCCGTGCAGCAATTGGCTACTTTGAGCGGCGTCGAGTACGTCGATGTCAACGGCAACAACACCTTTGATTCGGGCGGCGACACGCCCCTGTCGGGCGTGACGATTCAGTTGCTCAACTCGAACAACGTACCGCTCACGTCGGCAGTCACCGCGGCTGATGGCTCGTACTCGTTCCTGGTCATGCCGGGCAATTACACGTTGCATGAATTGCCGCCCCCGGGCACGCTTGTCGAGACCGTCGCGAACATCGGCCTAGCTGGCGGTGTGCAAAGCGGCGTGGATACGGTCGCCAGCATAACGGTGATTTCGGGAACACAGGGAACGGGCTACAACTTTGGCGTGCAATCGCACGTGCCGTTCCAAGCTCAGGTTCGGCTGGAGGCCACGCAGCTTGACGGAACAGAGATCCAGCCGGGATCAACGATTCCTGGCGGTGAGACGTTCTGGCTGTACGAGTATGTAACGGATCTTCGCCAACCGGCTGCCGACGCGCTCGGCGTGTTGGCCGCTTACACGACCATTACCTTTGATTCCGGTAAGTTCCAAGTTGTCAGCCCGCTGACCTTCGGCACGAACTATCAGAACCTGACTCAGCCAAGCGGAACGCCCACGAACCTGAGCGATGTGGGAGCCTTCGCCGGCTCAGCAGGGCAGATTCCGCCGTCGCTGGGTAATAGCGAACAGATGGTGTTCAAGGTAGAGCTGCAAGCCACAGGCGGCGGCACTTCGAATATCGATCCGGGCCAGCCGGACCAGTCACCGAGCAATCCGCTGGGCATCATTCTGTACCCGGCACCGCCGGCGACGGACTCGCTGCCGCTCCCCACGGCCGCGATTCACTTTATCGGGGTCGACAACATCCAGACAACGCAAGCCACGTTTGCGTCGATCAATAACAGCTCGGTCACCAACGTGACGACCAACGGTGCCACAACGCTGATGCCGTTTACCGTCCACCTCAGCCAACCCTCGAGCGTGCCCGTGACGGTCAACTACTCGACGGCCAGCCTGCTGGGTGATACCGGGGTAGCCGGAGTCGACTATGTAGGCGTGGCGAATGGTCAAGTCGTGATTCCGGCTAACGCCACGTCGGCCACGTTCAACATCACGGTGCTCGGCAATTCACTAAACCAGGCGGACAAGACGTTTCACGTGAACCTGACCAGCGCTACGAACAACGTTGTGCTGCTGGGATCGAGTGACTCGGCCTTGGGCACGATTCATTCCGGCGTACCGCTGCCGACTGTCACCGTGCAACCGGCTTCGGGCACGGAAGGCGGCGTGGCCGTGTTTAACGTCAGCCTATCGGCGGCCAGCGGTCAGACGGTGACTTTCACTTACAGCACGCAGGCGACAAATCCGGTTAGTGCCGTGCCCGGTGTTGACTTCCAAGTGCTGACTTCGCAGACGATCACTTTCCTGCCGGGCGGCCCGCTGACGCAGCAGATCACGGTGGGGCTGCCCCTGGACCCGAACCTGACGGCCCCGGCGCAATTCCTGCTCGTGCTCTCGACGAACGCGAATTCACATGCCGTACTGGCCAGCAGCTCGGTGTTGGGCACGGTCCAACCGATCCCGTTCAGTAGCCTGTCGGGATTCGTCTACATCGATTCGAACCATGACGGAGTCTTTGACGCGGGCGACTCTGGCTACGGCGGTGTGGCAGTGCAGCTGACGGGCACCGATATTTTTGGACGGGTCATTGCCATCTCGACGAAGACCAACACCGACGGTTCGTACACTTTCACAGGACTGGCACAAGGCACCTACTCGATCCAAGAGTTCCAGCCGCAGCTGCTGCTGGAGGGTTCGGATTCGCTCGGCTCGCAAGGGGGCGACGGTTCGGTGCAAGATCTGTTCACGGTAAGCCTGTCGGCGGGCGTGAACGGCACGGGTTACAACTTTGGCGAGGCCGGTGTTGATCCGAAGCTGCTGTGGTGGCCTTACTTCTAATCGTCGGGCCAGCACAGCATTATCAATCGCGCACGGGACTGCGATCGTGGCGACGCACGAGCTCGCTTGGAATCCGTGCGAGAAGCCAGGATGCCGCCTGACGTCCAGGCACGCTACCAGCGATAGTCGAAGCCCACGGTAAAGCCCTGTAACCACAGGTCGGTTGGGTTATTCAAATACGTGGGACGCGACACGATTTGTGCCGCACCCGGCGAGTACGGCGGGTTGACCGTAAAGTCGACTTCGTTGCCCGGCCGCGCAACCCGTGACACGTACGTAAAGTTGTATCCGGCCGTGGCCCGTAAGCCGGGCGTGATCTGAAATCCGAGCTTGATGTTGAGCTCGGGGATGACGGCAAACTGATCCCGGCGGAAAACGCCCATGTTGCTGACTTGGGTGAGCACGCCACCGGGGTAGCCGATGACGGATGAGCCCGAGGTGACCTTGGTCTGGCCGTCGATGTTGACGCTCTCGTGCATATCGCCGAGGGCAATCTTGCCCTGTGTCTCGAGCACCCAGCGTCCGCGTCGCAAATCGCTGAGCAAGCCAATGTCGCCGCCGTTGAACTGATTCCGCGTTCCGAAGCTATCCAGGTTCGAGAATGAGGTGCCGGCCGGAATACCACCGCCGACGACGTTCACGTTGTCGGTGACCATCAGCCCCTCTTCTAAGCGGAACCAGCGATAGCCCCCCACGAGGAACATGCGGTGATCCTTTACCAGGTCCACACCGACCAATCGCCGCAACAGGACACCGCCCGATTGCACGCTGCTCGAGCTCGTCACGTTTACGCTGCCATTCAGATTCGCCGTACCGCCGCCCGGCAGGCTAAAGCTGGGGTAGGCAATCAACTCGGCCGCTTGCGCCGGCGGCAATTGCGCATGGGGCGGAGGAGGTGTGAGGATCGGCGGAGCCGGATTGAAGTACGGCCGCGCTATGATCTCGTTGCTACCGGTCCCGGTGGAGAAGTTCGAGGCCGCACCGAAGTTGGTTGTGGCGGTCGCCAGCGACCAATACGTGGCTTCGACTCCTATCACGTCGCCGACAAGCCAGCCGCCGACGGTAACACGACCGCCGCTGCGGAGATCGTTGTTCAAACGCTGATCGCCGAACAGGATCGACGTGCCGGGCTGGCCGAGCACACCGGCTTGCGTTTGCGTAGTGCTCAGAGGACTGGTGGTCACAAGCGGCGGCACATGGTTGCCTTTAACCCACCAACCCAGATAGTCGAAGTTCGTCCACATGCAGCGGCACGAGTAAATCTCGTTCCAGAGCACGTTGCAAGTGGGCACCGAATTTACGGCGGCAGCGAAGCAGCCCAATCCCATGGGGCCGTAACCATCTTCGCATTCATCGCTGGCGTCGCAGTTGTAGTCGTTGCTATCGCCGGACTGCCCTGATGGCACTTGTTCCTCGGACACGTATCCATCCTGATTGGTATTCGCGTAGTGCATGGGCTGCGCCGAGGCGGGCGTGGCCACGGTCTGCCGACTCGTGTCGTAGCCCTCGTTACCCGCTTGGGGCAAACGCATCATATCCGGCGTGAAGCTCGCACCGCTGGCAATGCCTGGCACACTGGGACCGGCGGGCACGGCCTCGCCCTGCTCTTCTTCATCTTCCAAGATGGACGGGTCTTGGGGTGCCGTCTCGGTCTTGGTCTGCTGGCGCTTCAGGTAGTAGGAGTCCTGCACGCGCTTAGGTGGCGCGGCGGACACCGGCGCCAGGGCCATCCATGGCAGCAGGGCGACGCCCATCAGGAGTACGACGACACGGATCATGCCTGTGACCTCAAGTGAAAAGCAGGAGTACCCGCCCAACCGTGCACATTGTGACGGTTTTGCGGTATATACCGATTCGACTGAATGATCCGCATGTTCCAATGAATCGGGTGCCACCGGCACAATCGGTGTGTCTTTCCAAGTCGCTTCGGGGGCCGCAGTTTCTCAATGCTACCCAGACTCGGAACCGGGACTTCGGGGACGGTCGGTGAGTGAAAGCTATTGGCTCGGCGAGAATTGCCCGCGGTTTGCAGGGGCAGGCTGTTGATTAACCCGCAGTCTTCTGCGCTGTGGGGAGGGATTGCGACCCGGTCGTTCGGCCCCTTTTTTCGGTCGCCGGATTCCGGCTCCCCCCGACTAGCGTCTGGCACGGCGGGCGGTGCCGGAGATCGCGAATAAGGTCGTATATTCCTGCAATTCGCAAGCCGCAAACTTTGACTTTTTTGTTGACTATTCCGTTGTTTGTGCTGATATTCGGAGAAACCTTACTTTTCGTCCCCACCGCCACGGAACAGAGCCTCTTCGGGCCTGGGCAGGGGGATCATGCGGGTCAACAGGGGAGGGCTTCTCCGTGGGCATTTGGCATCTAGGTCGCGCGCGCCGTAGTCTAAGCAGAAAAAAGACTCCGCCCGCCTCGTCGACCGTACGTCGTAGCGCGAACCTTTGCATCGAGCCGCTCGAAGAGCGCTTGTTGTTCTCCATCGCGCCGACGCTCGTCTCGATCATCACCAACATTCCCACAGATGGTGCGGTACTGAGCACGACCAGCACCATGGTGTTGGACCAAGCGCCGCAACAACTGATCTTCAAATTCGATGACGGTCAGACGATCAATCCGGCCACGCTCGCCGCGGGAATCCAAATCGTCCGCGCCGGTGGCGACGGCATCATTGGCAACGGCAACGACGTGGCCGTGCAGGTCGGCTTCGAGGGCGTGCCCGAGCAATCGAACCAGGTTGTCGTTCGCTTCCTCAACACGTTGCCCGACGACACCTACCAGATCACCGTCAACAGCGCTCTGAAGAACAGTTCGGGACAATCGCTTAGCACGGGCACGTCGGTCACGTCGTTCAAGCTCGATTACGGGGCGCAGGTCTCGGCCGTCGTACCGCAACCGATCGTGCGCACTGCGCAAGGCACCTTGCAGCAGATGTCGAATCAGATTCAGGTGTACTTCACCAATGACACTTTGAATCCGGTCAGCGCGCAAACGGCAGCGCTGTACCAACTGATCTACACAGGCAGTGCGACGGGCACGGCCACGACCGCCGACGACGTGACTTACACGCCGACGTCAGTCTCTTACAACTCCGCCACGAACATGGCGACGCTGACGTTTGCCCAGAACCTCGATCAGCTGGGCAGCGGCCTCGGCACGTATCGTTTGCGTATCGGCGACAACTCCATGAACGGCGGCACGCAGACCGTGGCCGTTACGCCGGATCAGGCTGGCACGAGTTTCGCCACGGCCTTGCAGTTGGGCACGCTCAACAGCACCAGCAAATTGATTACCGGCGGCGCCATCGAGCCGCCAGGTTTCTCGGCAAGCAACGGCCCCAATACCTTGGTGCTACCCGGCGGTCCGACCGACCCTGGCCAGATCAACTTGCCCAGCAGCGCCGGTCAGAGTCACTTCGCCGCCGGCGTGACCGCGGACAGCAACCCCGCGATCACGACGTTG
>DASXEJ010000084.1 GCA_036490175.1 Pirellulales bacterium
CCGAATTGGAGCAAAGCCCGCACGGTGTGCGAGCCGATGAATCCGGTTCCACCGGTCAGCAAGACGCGCATGAGTGGGATCCTGGATGGGGCTGGTTCGCCAGGCAGGTTTCGTAGTCGGCAATGTCGCGCAGGCACTCGGGCTGCATGTTGTCGGCGGAGCGGTAGTCTTGGAACCAGCGCACGGTCCGCTCGACGGCCTCGTGTACGTTCCACTGCGGCTGCCAGCCGAGATCCCAAATCGCTTTGTCGATGCACAGGCGCAGCACGTCGGCCTCGGGCGGATCGTTGCCCGTGGCCGAAACCTGGATGCAGGATCCCTGACCCCAGGCGCTGGCAAATCGAGCGGCCAATTCGCCGACGGTCACTTCGTCGCCAGGCATGGGGCCGAAATTCCAACTGCCGCACAGCGGCATGCCGCCATCGGCCAGCAAGTCAGCGGCCAGGCGCAAGTAGCCGCTCAAAGGCTCCAGCACGTGCTGCCAAGGCCGCACGGCGTGCGGGTTGCGCAGCCGTATCGGCTCGCCACGACCGAGCGAGCCCACGATGTCGGTCACGATCCGATCGGCGGCCCAGTCGCCGCCGCCAATCGCATTGCCGGAGCGAACCGTGGCCAGGCTAACTCCGTGCCGGCTGAGTTGCTCGGGTGGAAAAAACGACGAGCGGTACGACGCGGCGATGAGTTCGGCCGCCGCCTTGCTGGCGCTGTACGGATCGCTTCCGCCCAGCGGATCATGCTCGCGATATCCCCACGCCTGCTCGCAGTTCTCGTAGCATTTGTCGCTGGTGACGACGATCACAACGCAGCGGAGGCCGACGGCGCGCACCGCTTCCAACAAGTTGGCCGTGCCCAGCACGTTGACTTCGATCGTCCGTAGCGGCTCGGCATAACTGGCGCGGACCAGCGGCTGGGCAGCCAGGTGAAAGATCACCTCGGGCTGGCAGTCGCGCAGCGCCTGCTCCAGGCTGGCACGATCGCGAATATCGGCCTCGTAATGAGCGGACAAGACCTCGCGCACGCGGCTGGCCGTAAAGTTGTTCGGCTGCGTGTGGGGCGCGAGCGCGTAACCGGCGACGCGCGCGCCGAGCCGGGCCAACCACAATGCCAGCCACGAACCCTTGAAGCCCGTATGACCGGTCAGCAGCACCGACCGGCCGGCAAAGGCCGCGGGGAAATGATCGTGTCTCGTGTGCATCGTCCCAGCTTCCATGCTGTGCACTGTTCAAGCCGCGGCCTGACAGCGGCGTGGCGACCCAGCGTTCCAGGCCGCCTTGCCGGAACTCCACAGATCGTTCAGATATTTGAAGTCGCGGCTGTTATCCATCGGGTGCCAAAAACCGTTGTGGCGGTAGGCCATCAACTGGCCATCGTCGGCCAGGCGGGTGAGCGGCTCGTTTTCGAAGACCAGCCGCGGGTCGTCGGTCAAACGATCGAAGATCGCCCGGTCGAAGACGAAGTAGCCGCCATTGACCCGTCCCCGGGCGAGCAGCGGTTTTTCCATGAACTCGACGACTTGCGTTCCGTCCATTTCGATCTCACCAAAACGGCCGGGCGGGTGAACCGCCGTGACCGTGCCCAGCTTGCCGTGCTGGTGGTGAAACCGGATCAGTTCCGCGAGGTCGATATCCGCGACGCCGTCGCCATAGGTCAGCAGGAAGCTATCACCGCGGATGTACTTTTCGATCCGCTTGATGCGGCAGCCGGTCATCGCGTCGATGCCGGTTTCGGCCAGCGTAATGCGCCAATTCTCCTGAGCCGGATGGGCATGCACCTGCAACTGGCCCGGCTCGCTCAAATCGAGGGTGAAGTCGGCCTCGGCCAGATGATAGTCGAGGAAGTAGCGCTTGATGACCGAGCTTTTATGGCCCAAACACAGAATGAATTCATCGAAGCCCTGGTCGGCATAGCCCTTCATGATATGCCACAGGATCGGGCGATTGCCGATGGGGATCATCGGCTTGGGGATGTCATCGACGACGTCGCGAATGCGCGAGCCTTGGCCGCCGCATAAGATTACGACCTGCATACCTCCCCCCTTTTCTGCCCATCCTGGCACTGCTGGCGCGTGCAGACTTACACCCTGGGAGGCAAACGCGTCAAGCTCGAATTCGTCCGTTGTCAGTTGTCCGTTGTCCGTTGTCCGTGGCCGGGGCAGGCGGCTGCGGTGCTGGCATTGGCCGTTAAGGGTCCATGCACTCGAGCTGCACTTGGATGATCTCGGCGGAACAGGCGAAGAAGGCGTCGAGCACCGTGGGATCGAAGTGCGTGCCGCGGCCTTCGGTCAGAATGGCGAAGCACTTCTCACGCGGCAGCGCCTGCTTATACGGACGGGCACTGCTCAAGGCGTCGAAGACGTCGGCCACCGCCGTGATCCGGCCTTCCAAGGGAATGTCTTCGCCTGCCAAGCCCAGCGGGTAGCCGGTACCATCCCAGCGCTCGTGATGGGTTTGGGCGATCCGGGCGGCCAGCGAAATGATGGGCGAGCTGCTGATGTTCAATAAGCCGGCGCCCAGATCCACATGCTGCCGCAGCCTCGCGTAATCGGCGTCTGCCAGCGGCGCCAGGATCCGATTGCCGAAAGCACAATGACGCCGCATGACGGCAAACATTTCCGGATCGAGCTTGCCGGGCTCGTGCAAAATCGCGTCGGGAATGCCGATCTTGCCGACGTCGTGCAGTTGGGCCGCCAGTTCCAGCGCCTCGGCATCGGCCGGCCGAAAGCCGAGTGCTCGGGCGATGATGCCGGCGAATCGGCCGACGCGTACGACGTGTTGCCCGGTCACGTCGTCGCGATATTCGGCGGCACGGGCGAGGCAATGAATCACCTCTTTGCGCGACGCCTCGAGCTCGGCCGTTCGGCGGCAGACGATCTGCTCCAAGTCCCCGGCGTGGCGGGCCAGGCGGTCCTGAAAATCCTTGGTCGTGAGTGCGTTGCGCACACGCGGAACCAACTCTAGCGGATCGACGGGCTTGGCCAGGAAGTCCGTTGCACCCAGTTCGAGTGCCGAGCGTCGGGTCTCGGCTTCGGTCGAAGCCGTCAGAATCAGCACGGGCAAATGCCGCGTGCCGGGATCGGTCCGCAACAGGCGCAGGATT
>DASXEJ010000085.1 GCA_036490175.1 Pirellulales bacterium
GATCCAGGATTTTCCCGGCGTCAGCGCGCCCTACGACGTGCCGCGCAATCCCGACCTCGTGCTCGAAACCGACCGCCTGCCGGTCGACGCCTGCGTCGAAAAGATCGTCGCGCTCCTCGTCAAGCGCGGGGCGATTACCGCTTAGTAACAAGCCGCAATCGCGTGCTCGCTTGCGAAGTGCCGCAGCGCGGCGCTGAAGTCCTTACGAAAGTCGTGAGGGCCTGTGCGCAGGTATTTCTTGTCGCTTCCGCGTCGCCGTCGGCGGCGTTACAATTGGCGACAAAGCCCAGGCGAATACAGAATGTTACGGCAACTCGCGAAGCATAGCCACGAAGATTACATCCCCACCGGGCTGCCGTCGCTGGCCAATGCCCAGACCGCATTGCCCGCGATCGCGAAGAACGCCGGCCTGATCGCAGAAATTGAGAACGCGGTACGGCGGGTTCCAACAACGCACGACATCGTCGTCGGCGACGCCCGCGAAATGAGCTTGAATCCTGAATCAGTCCAGCTTGTTCTAACGTCGCCCCCTTACTGGACTCTGAAGGATTATCGTGACACCGAAGGGCAATTAGGCCACTTTGCTGACTACGAAGGCTTTCTGGTTGAATTGGATAAAGTCTGGCATCAATGCTTTCGGGCTCTGGTTCCTGGCGGCCGGTTAATCTGCGTGGTCGGCGATGTGTGCCTATCCCGGCGCAAGAACGAGGGCCGCCACACGGTCATCCCCCTGCACGCCTCGATTCAGGAGCACTGTCGCCACATTGGATACGACAACCTGGCTCCGATCATTTGGCACAAAATTGCCAATGCCGTTTATGAAGTGGCCGGCAATGGTTCAGCGTTTTTGGGCAAGCCCTACGAACCGAACGCGGTCATCAAAAACGACCTGGAATACATTTTGATGGAGCGAAAGCCCGGGGGTTATCGAAGTCCGTCCTTGGCAACTCGCATTTTGAGCGTGATCGGGGACGCAAACCACAAGGAATGGTTCCAGCAGATCTGGACGGGTGTTACAGGAGCGTCAACCCGCAACCATCCCGCACCTTATCCTCTTGCACTTGCGGAACGGCTGATCCGCATGTTTAGCTTCGTCGGTGACACAGTCTTGGATCCGTTTTTGGGTACGGGTACCACGACTGTCGCCGCGATGCGCCATGGACGCAACAGCGTTGGGTATGAAATCGACGCTACGTATGCGAAGGCCGCATGGCGCCGCATCGTCGAAACAAAAGGCCTTGATATGGCCGCGGAAGTCGAGTGGCATGGCCCATAAAGGCATCGAGAAGCGGGTCGCGGACGCGATTAAGCTTTTCTGGCTTACCCGAGATAAGCAGAGCGAGCGTCAAGGCACGAAGTCCGGGCAGAAGGACGCGGGCCTGCGTGCTGCCGTAACTGGCGGCAAGCACCTGGATGGATTCACGGACATTTGCCGCGATCTATTCATTAAAGCGGGTCTTCCGGAGGCCCACATCTATTGGCGGGCACGGAAAGAGCTGCCCGGTTACTACCGCGCGGAGAAAAATTGGGACCTGATTGTTGTCGCCGATGGCTCTTTGCTGGCCGTTGTCGAATTCAAGGCCCAAGTTGGACCCTCGTTCGGCAACAACATGAACAACCGAGTCGAGGAGGCCCTCGGAAATGCAAGCGACCTTTGGGCCGCTTATCGTGAGGGAGCCTTTAAACCATCGGCACGTCCTTGGCTGGGCTACGTTTTTCTCTTGGAGGATTGCCCGAAGTCGAACGCGCCGGTCAGCGTCAAAGAGCCGCATTTCAACGTGTTCGCGGAATTTCGGGATGCGTCCTACGCCAAGCGGTACGAAATCTTTTTGACCAGGCTACTGCGCGAGCGGCTCTACGACGGCGCCTGCCTGTTGCTTACACCACGTCGAGGCGGCGAAAGAGGCAAATTCACCAGCCCATCTAAGGAATTGAGCTTCGCCAATTTTGCCGCCGGCTTGTCGGCCCACGCCATTGCTTACGCCGAAACGCACTGAATGAGCGGGATCTTGCAGAACGTTCGGAATTCTCACGAATTCCGCTACCGCCGGCGTCAGATGTAATACATGCTGCCGGTTTGCGCTCGGGCACGTTCGATCAGGTCGGCGAAGGTGATGGCGTGCAGCATTTCGTGCTCGACGAGGGCCACCTCGTGCCAGCAGCTTTGCAGGATCTTGCCGGCGGGCGAATCGGGGGCGGCGCTGGTCGGGCTTTCGTCCGGCCCTTCGATCACGGTCATC
>DASXEJ010000086.1 GCA_036490175.1 Pirellulales bacterium
CCCCGGCCTCATCGGCTGGGAATATCACGGCCAGGCAGCCGACATACCCGGCCTGGAAGTCGTGGCCGCCGGCACGGCCTGGCAAAGCGGCGTGAACCCGCAAAAATGGGTCGCCACGATTTACCCCGGCCCCAAAGGCAATTTCGTGTTCAACGGTTCGACGATTTTTTGGGCCCAAGGCCTCTCGTCGCCGCCAGGACACACGCTTCCCTGGTCGCACTGGTCGCGGCCGCACGGGCCCGATGCCCGCGTCCAGCGCATTACTCGCAACCTGCTCGAGCGAGCGATTGGCGGCAAGTGATTAGCCATGCGTCTCCACCAGCCGTCTGGGTTGGCCCTGCTCTGGGACGACAGCGATGGTCGGAGTAGGATGTTGTAGAGGATGGTTTAGCCCGGACTTGAGCCGTTTGCTCGAACGAAACGTTTAATCGAGGATCGGATGACGACGATTTCCATTCAAGAAGCCCAAGCCAAGCTGCCGGAGTTGATCCACCGGATGTTGCCGGGCGATGAATTGTTGATTACGGAGAACAATCAGCCCATTGCTCGCCTGGTTCCGGCCACGGCAGTTCGGCCACAGCGGAAGCTCGGAACCATGCGCGGCACCGTGCTGTTCACAGCTCCGGACTTTGATGCGCCGTTGGAGGACTTCAAGGAATACATGCAGTGAAGCTGCTGCTGGATTCCCACACGTTGCTTTGGGCGGTCGATGCCCCTGCGCGTCTTGGCAGGATATGGCGCTGTCGCGCGGATACGTTCGGCGGCGGCGCGCAGGAGTGAGGGCCGGCACGCGCGCACTCCGTGGCGTCGCCGCGCACAGACCGGCCGCCTGATCTGCTGGCATCGACGCCAGAAATGTTCGCGGTCTCATGGCACGCCGCATCCAACGGAGGCAACAGCACGCAGCCTACTCGTCGTCTAGCGGGCTGCCTTCGTCGGCTCGGTCCTCGCTGCCAAACTGCGCGATCAGCTTCCGCACCACACCTGGCGTATTCCGCGCTTCGCGCAGTATCTCATCCAGGAGCCCGTCCCGTCCCTGCAGTGGAAACTTGCGTTGAACGCGCGAAAGAAGTTTGTGCACATCTCCGGTTATACCGGCGTAAAACAACACGACGTTCCGCCACCACGTGTCATTGAAGTTGTCGACCAGCACATCGATGTGCTGCCCGTGCACTACGTATTCCGCGGCTAGGTACTCCTGGAACGACAAGTGCCCTAGCGAGTACTCATCCCCCTCCGGGACAATTACGCCGTCACACGCGCGCAGCTCCGCGAGGACGTCCGCAATTTCGAGCCCCTTGTATCTGTCGGCGCACGCACCGCTCCAAATCCGCGAGGCAGCCGCCACGCTAAAGCGGCGGCGGTGCTTTGAGTGGAGCACGTATGCCAACTGCCTCAGGAAGTGCTTCTTGTCCGGTTTCGACACACGCCGGACCCGCTTAACATTACGAAGGCGATCCCACCGTTCAAGCAGCAGTTCAAAGCGCCGCTCGTAGACTTCGGCGCGAGAATGCGGCAACGCAAAGTTGTTCTCGTGAAGCGACGCTACAATCGTGGCGGTCATTGGGTTGGCACACACCGCCTTTATGTGCGAATTACGTTCAAGAAACTCTTTGATTTCGAGCCGTTTCTTGGTGCTGGCCTCAAACCACCGGTCCATAAAGTCGAAGAGCTGCACCTCGGTGAACGGTAGTAGGCTCGTCTCAGTAAACAGGTCCGGAAAGTCGAGCGAACTAATGTCGCGCGACGTAACTATCAGACGGGGCGATTTCGACGCGCACTCCTCCCGTAGCGACAGGAATGCGGCCCCAAATGCTGTTCCTTCGTTCAAGGTGCAGAGTTGGCCGTAATCGCTCGTGCGAAGCGGTCTGGTAACCGATAGATAGCATCCCTTGCGCCGCGTATCGTCGCGACGCAGCACGACAGCCGACAACTCGTCCGGAACCCGGCACTTGCTTCCGAAGCATCCGTCCACACGGATTTCTTTTGGTACGTGTAACAGGTTCGTGATTTGCCGCCCCAGCGTCGGTCCGAACGTCGCCGCCTCGTCCGCGCCGTCAAGTATAATCAGTCGGGTCGCGCGCATAGCATCCGCGAATGACGTGCTGTCGGTCACGGCGTCAATTGACCGAAGGAATCCATAAAGTGCCGTGAGGAGCGGCGTATCGGTTGTCTGAATTCGGCTGCACGGGAAATAAATGCAAGGTACGCCGTTTGCCAACGCGGAATCAGCTAGCCGTTGCGCAAAGCAGGTCTTGCCCGACCCAGCATCGGCAATAATCGCAATGTGGCTCGTCGCCGCGATCAGTTCGTCGGGCAACAGGTCCGGGATTACCAGCGGGCGTTGCGCGGCGCTCTCCTGCGTATGAGAGAAGAGGTCATCACCAAAAGCAATGGCGAGCGAGTTGATGAGGGCGGCGCTGATTCCAATCGTGTCAATCACCGAGCTACGTGACCCTCGGTGAACTTGCGAATTGCGCGCGTATTGCTCGAGACGGGAAATGAATCCCGCGATATTTACTTTTCGCAGTGTGACATTCTCTAGAAGCGCCCGTCGTGAAGCGCGCTCGGACCTCGGCTGGCGCACGCGGGACGCCTTGCCAGCATCTGAGCCAAATCGCTGCGCGATTTGACCCAGTAATGGCGGGTGCGAGTGTACGTCAGGCACCTGGGAATACAGCGCCGCGAGCGCGTCGTAATCTTCCTGGGGCAGCGTGAGACCGGAAACGCGACGCGGTTGGATCTGTCCTCGCACCAGCGATCCGAACACGCCGCCGCATGGGGCGACACTCAGGTTTACATAGAACGAGTCAAGCGGACGCTCAGCGGACGATTCGAATGCGGACCACTCTCGATGGACGGCTACATAAGAGCGGATCGCATTAGCGAGGCCAGTGCCGGGGAACGCCAACGAGGAGTAGAGACGCGGAAGGTGGTCCCTCAGCAGGGCGGCCAGCTTCTCGGGGCCGATCACTTTGCATTGCCTCCGCACCTTGGCGAGCAGATTGGCCGCGTCGGCAAGTGGAGCGTCAGGAAGGTTATACGTAGTCACGAACAGGACCTCGCGCGGCAGCTCCTTCATGTTTGTGGCTGGGTTCAATATTTCCGTTTCCGCACAATGGAGAAGCTGCTGTAGAGCAGTACCTGCCGACGAGCGCGAGGAGAATGATCCGGAAAGGGGTTCGTTCTTTGCCTGGACGACCCCCAATAGCGAATCTTGGAACGCATCGGACCGAACATAGATTAGGTCCTTCCCGCGCTCGAACGGCCCATGCACGTGTTCGACATGGGTCGCGCCCATTGCCTTGAGCAGCGGTATTATAAAATCCCGGCGCAATTCCTCTTCCGACAGCTCTCGCAGCGCCGCAATCACGCGGTCTGACGATTCAGAAGCACGCTCCGCATGCACGTGTGTCACCATCAGTCCTTTAGGCTACTTCGAAACGCAGAAGGTGTTCACGCGGGCGCCGTCTCTGCCGGCGGCGCGCGTGAGGCGCAGTCGCCGTTATGTTCGTTGGTTCGCCCCCGCCGCGCACTGGCAGTTGCCGCCATATTGCGCGATGTTGGCGGTGTGGTCCAGCGAGCGCCGCAGCTTTTTCGGCCGGCGGATGTGTCCGGCTAAAATTATCTCAGTGAACCGGCCGCAGCGCGACGCGCCCGTATCGTATGTCGCAACGTGATTAGCCGTCTCAATAATGGCCCCTCCTCGGGTTGTCTCGCCCACGAGCACCTGCGAGCCCATCAGAGCGAGTCAGTCCGTTTCTCGATCGAGGTGTAGAAAGCGTCCAAGCCGGCCTGCACTGATCAACTCCGATTGGTGCGAGCAATGCCAACGTCGTGACTTTCGCGGGTGCTCATACGTTTCGAACGAATTCGGCGGTCAGTTCGATGCCGTCGGTCCAGTTTTCGGCTTCGGTTCGGCCGGAAGATTTTCGCGGCTTGAAACTGTGGTCGCCGTCAGGCAGCCACTTGATCTGGACGGCCGGGGGCAGGTTGTATGATATGACCTCGTCGCGGTTGCCCAGCGCGTCGCGCTCGCCTTGGATGATAAGGTTCGGCGTCTTCAGGTGGAGCAGATGCTCTACCCGTAGTTTTTCGGGCTGGCCGGCAGGATGGAATGGATAGCCGAGGCAGACCAGTCCGGCGACGCCCGCATCGTCGGCC
>DASXEJ010000087.1 GCA_036490175.1 Pirellulales bacterium
ACCTTCCGACAACAAGTGGTCGATTGTCGCCGCGATCTTCGTCACATCCGGTCGGCCCATGAACGCCGCGACGCGATCCAGTGCTGGCGTATTTGCAAATGACGGCGCCGGCAGACCGAGCAAGTGTGCCGAGAATTCAAAAGTGCTGTTCACTCTCGCAGCGAGACCTGCCGACACTGCATCACTCGAGACGGATGCCAACCCAAGCAGTGACGACATATTGGCGCAACTCGCCTCGCTAGCGACCGCGGCCGGGCTGCCGACAATCGGAGCAACCGCGGAACCGCCGCCAGCACCCCCCGCCGGCAGCGTGGCCAGCCAATGCGAGGCAATAGCGTTTAGATCAAGGCCGTTGACGACATCGTCCCCGTTCAGATCGCCAGACACTCCTCCCGATTGCAGCCAATGGCCTGCGAGAAGGTTGATATCCAGTCCGTTGACGACTCCATCCTGACTTGCGTCAGCCGACAGTACGTTGAGGCCGAAGTTGAAATCGCCCCCTACCACTCCATTGCCCGAGGGGTAGGTGCTGGTGCCGTTGGTCCACTCGCCGTCGAGCGGTTTTCCTGCCGAGTCAGTGACGGCAAATGGGCCCGTGGAATGTAGGTCGAGCGATAGCTTGTCGTTGTTGATTGGGCCGGACAGCGTCCATGTGGCGGTGCGCGTTGCCGTGTTGTAAGTAAAACCGCTGAACGCATAGCTTGCCTGGTTGACGCCGGAAAGCGTCAGACTCGACTGCTGAATGTTCACCTCTTCGTTAAAGGAAATCTGGATCTGATTGACGTTGGTCCAAGGCAAGGGCGCCGATTGGGCCGTCGAACCGACGGGTATCGAGTAGCCCGTGCCATTACCATCGCCGGCAGCGTGCAGGGCAGCCAGATAGGTCGAGGACCACGCTGAACCATCGACTTGCACGCCGACGATCTTGGGGACAGTGAAGCGGATTGTGGACTGAGCGGTGTTGCTATTGCTAATCCCATCGTTGGCCACGACGTCGATGGTTTCGCTCGCGACGCCAGGCCCTTGGTTGGTGTTGTTGTACTGCACGCTGCCGAGCACGGTCTGGTAAGCGGCTAGGTTGGCAGCGCCGCTCAGCTGCAAAACCCCGGTCGTGGGATTGTAGGGCGTGACCGTGATGCCGCCGCTGGCAGTGGCCGTGAGCACGTCTCCCGGCTGCGGGCTCTCGATCGTAACCGTCATTGAATTGAGCATGGCGCTTTGGCCGTCGGTAATCACGACGGCGTCAGCAGCCGGCGCCCCCGTGGTGGCGTTGTATTCGCCGATCGTCCCGCTGCCATTGTTTGCGACCCATAGATTCGCTCCGGACATGGCGATGCCAATTGGGGAATTCAAGCCAGAGACGAGAAACCCGGTGTTCTGCGCGCCCGTGGTGGCGTCGTAGTGTCGAATCGTGCCGTCAGTAACGTCCGTCACCCACAGATTACCTCCTGACATCGCGATGCCATACGGCGTATCGAGCCCTGAGACAAGCGAGGCGTTCACCGCCGCGCCCGTGGTGGCGTTGTATTCACCAATCGTTCCGTTACCACCGTCCGTGACCCACAGATTCGCGCCCGACACGACGACGCCAGCCGGCTCGCTCAATCCCGGGATGAGATCAGCATTCACGACCGCCCCCGTGGTGGCGTTGTATTCGCCGAGGCTGCCGGGACCAAATAAACCAGGTGTCGTGACCCACAGGTTTCCTCCCGATACGGCAATGCCAGCCAGTAAACTGCTCAATCCCGAAACGAGCGAAGCGTTCACAACCGCCCCCGTGGTGGCGTTGTATTCGCTCACCACACCGGTGGTGCCGTTGCTGGTGGTATCTGTGACATACAGATTCCCGTTCGAAACCGCCATGCCACCCGCATGAACTAACCCTGACACGAGCGCAGCGTTGACCACATCCCCGGTGGTGGCGTTGTATTCACCAATCGTGCCGCTGTCGGCGTTCAAGACATACAGATTCCCACCCAACACCGCGATGCCAACCGGTGCGGCCAACCCCGAGATGAGCGTCGACGTCGCGCCAACAGTGATCCCGACCGGGCCGGAATTCGTCCAACTGGTCGAGTAGTTCGCACTGGGCGCGTCCAGCTCGACAACCGGCGGGACGTTGATCGTGATCGTGCTGATAGCGGTGTTACTGTTACTGATCCCGTCGTTGGCCACGACGTCGATTGTCTCGCTCGCGACATCCGGTCCACCCCCGGTATTGTCGTATTGCACGCTGGCGAGCATCGTCTGATAGGCGGCAAGATTAACGTTGCCGATGAACCGCAAGACGCCAGTGCTGGGATTGTAGGGGATGATCGTCACACCGGACAAAGCCACGGCCGTGAGTATGTCGCCCGGCTGCGGGCTGGCGAGCGTGACCGTCAGCGAACTGAGCGTGGAGGCTTGGCCATCGATAATCGAAGGCGTCGTGAACGGTGCGCCGGTGGTAGCGTTGTACTGGCCAATCGTGCCGAAGGTATAGTTCGCGGCCCACAGATTTGTGCCCGACACCGCGATGCCATAGGGCTCATCGAGGCCTGAGATGAGCGCGGCGTTGACCACCGCTCCCGTGGTGGCATTGTATTCGCCAATCGTACCGCCGCCTTGGTTCGTCACCCACAGATTTGCTCCTGACAGTGCGATGCCGCATGGCCCCCGCAAACCCGAGACGAGCGAGGCGTTTACGGCCGCCCCCGTGGTGGCGTTGTACTCACCGATCTTGTTGGTTGAATTGTCCGCCACCCACAGATTCCCTCCCGATACGGCGATGCCAAAGGGACCACTCAAGCCCGAGACGAGCGCGGCATTGACCACGGCCCCCGTGGTGGCGTTGTATTCACCAATCGTGCCGCTGTAATAGTTCGTGACCCACAGATTCCCTCCCGACAGGGCGATGCCATAGGGGCCATTCAACCCTGAGACGAGCGTGGCGTTGACCGCCGCCCCCGTGGTGGCGTTGTATTCACCAATCGTGCCGCCGCCGTCGCTCGTCACCCACAGATTCGCTCCCGAGACCACGATGGCGGCCGGGGCACTCAACCCTGAGATGAGCGCGGCGTTCACCGCCGCCCCGGTGGTGGCGTTGTATTCACCAATCGTGCCGCTGCTGTAGTTTGCAATCCATAGAGTACCTCCCGACACGGCGATGCCGTACGGGTTACTCAACCCTGAGACGAGCGTGGGAGAACCATTCACGCTGATCGGCACCGCGCCTGAATTCGTCCAACTGGTCGCGAAGTTCGTACTGGGCGCATCGAGCTCTACGATCGGCGGTGCGCTGATCGTGATCGTGCTCTCGGCCGTGCTGCTATTGCTAATCCCATCGTTGGCCACGACGTCGATGGTTTCGCTGGCGACTCCCGGGCCGCCACTAGTGTTGTTGTACTGCACGCTGGCGAGCACTGTCTGGTAGGCGGCCAGACTGGCGGTGCCGTTCAACGACAAGACGCCTGTCGTGGGATTGTAGGGTGTGACCGTGATGCCGCCGCTGGCCGTGGCCGTGAGCGTGTCGCCCGCGTGCGGGCTGGCGATCGTGACCGTCAGCGAATTGAGAGTGGTACTTTGACTATCGGTAATCGAGACGTTGGCGACCAGCGGCGCCCCGGTCGTGGCGTTGTACAAGCCAATCGTGCCGCTCGAATTGTCCGCAACCCACAGATTCGCTCCCGACACTGCGAGGCCATCGGGCTGACTGAATCCTGAGAGGAGTGCCGCGTTGACCACTGCTCCAGTCGTAGCGTTGTACTCGCCAAGGGTGCCGTTGCTACTGTTTCCGACCCATAGATTCCCTCCGGATAAGGCGATGCCCGACGGGGAATGCAAACCTGAAACAAGCGAGGTATTGATCGCCGCGCCCGTGGTGGCGTTGTACTGGCCAATCGTATTACTACCCGCGTTCGCCACCCACAGATTCCCTCCCGACACGGCGATGCCAATCGGATTGGTCAACCCGGAGACGAGCGAGGCATTGATTACTGCCCCCGTGGTGGCGTTATATTCACCAATGGTGCCGGCACCATCGCTTGAGACCCACAGATCTCCTCCCGACACGGCGATCGCAAACGGTCCATTCAACCCATTTAAACCGGTGATGAGCGCGGCGTTCACCACGGTCCCGCTGGTGGCGTTGTACTCGCCAATGGAGCCGTTCAAGCCGTTCGCAACCCACAGATCTCCGCCCGACACAGCGATGCCCGTCGGGAAATTCAACCCCGAGACGAGCGAGGCGTTGATCGCCGCGCCTGTGGAAGCGTTGTATTCACCAATCGTATTGCTGCGCTGGTTCGCAACCCACAGATCCCCAGCCGACACGGCGATGCTGCGCGGGTTATTCAAGCCCGACTCGAGTGTGGGCTTCACGCCCGTGATCGCCACCGCGCCGGAATTTGTCCAGCTGGTCGCGTAGTTCGTACTGGGAGCATTAAGTTCAACGACCGCGGAAAGCAGGAACCTTTGCTCAAGGCGTTCGACCGCAAGCGCCGACCGAAAATACCGCCGGCAAAGCTTCGCCTTCTGCTTGTCGCCAGCGCGTTTCGACTGAACACCAGGTCGCGACTGGGACCGCCATTTGCTTCGCATAACAGACTCTCCGCTTGTTGCTCGCCTGAGTTCGGAGCGACGATTTACGAACGATTTACCGACTAAGGATTCCGAGGCTCCACAGGCAGCGCAATCAGCCGACTTAATGACGCGACTCTTCTCGGTTAAGGCGGCGCGCCGCCAGCGGTGCAGCCAGAGTCCCCATGTTGTTCGCAGTGCATAGGTCCGCCTTCAAAAACGGCGCACGCTATGCGATGATTTACGATGTGTCGCTCCTTGACTTGTTATTTGGCTTCAGATGAATCGACTGGCGATTCGAGGCGTCCGCACTCGCTCCGGGCAATGTGAATCGCCAGCGGTAGCGTCCATTCATTTGTCCGGTCGCTGTATTGCGGTGGCCGAGCCGCGACGGCATCGACCGCGGCGCGCCACTGAACGAGCTGTTGGATCAACGACTCGCGATCGTCGAGCTTCTCATAAGCCAGCGCGAGGATCGTCTCGCCTGCCAGGCGGGCTAAACGCACGTAGTCGCGCTTGGTCGGCGCGGCGAGCTCGGCCAGCGCAAGTCTTGGCAGCGCCGCACGCAAGGCCGCGACGGCTTGCACTGTTTCGCCCGCCCGAAATTGCGCTGCGGCGAGGAAGACCTGTCCGACCGGATTGCGTGGGTCGTGCGCAACGAGGTGTTGCGCGAGCTCGACCACTGCGGAGGGGTTGCTCACGGCCGCATCGCCCGCGATGCACGTCATCACGATCAACAGGGCCAGATTTCCCTCGGCCGTCGCGGCAACGTCGCTGACGACACGATCGCAGGCGGCGCGGTAGCCAGCTTGGTCTCCCGCGGCCAACTGCAACAGCGCCCATTGCAATGTGGGAAGCGCCGCAAACTGATACGCTTCAGCGACGCGCGCGTACGAATCGGCGGCTTCTTGCCATCGACCGAGCATGGCACGAACGTCTCCGAGGGCTTTGTACGCACCTGTGGGATTGAAGCCCAGATCGACCGCGGCGGCGAACTGCTGTTGAGCGATCGTCCAGTTCTGTTCGGCCTGTCCGCGATCTTGCATCGCGAACTGGTGACAACCGAGCTTGTAATGCGCCCAACCCAGTCCCATGTGATACTCGGCGACCGTGGGATTCTCGCTTGCGGCGCGTTCGTAAAGTGCGAGCGCGCGGCGGTGCAAGGCCTCGGCTTCGGCCAGCCGGCCGTTGATCCGATACAGCGATCCGAGCTCGTGACAGGCACGCGCCAGATTGCCGCGATATGTCGGCACGGCGGGCGCGTCGGCGACCAGGCTTTCGTAGGTTGCAATGGCGTCCCGAAAGGACGCTTCGGCGTCGGTTCCGCGGCCGCGAGCACGTAGAGACACGCCGAGTTGATAGTGCGCGCGGGCAACGTCAGAACGGAAGAGTCGCGATTGTGTCAGGTCGCGCTCGTCGTCACCTAGTATTTCGTAAGCGGCCAATGCCTGCCGCAACGTCTTCTCGCCTTGCGCCGATCGGCCAATAACGTTCAAGGCAACGCCTAGGTTGGCGCAGACGCGCGCTTTCATCCTGCGCTGCTCGTCATCTGCCGGCGCGTCCAGCTCGAGCTCTGCCAACACGTCGAGAGCGCGCTGAAATGATGCTGCGGCATCGCTCGGCTGTGACATCTCGTTCTGCACTAGCCCCAGCTCGTACAGTGTGCCGGCGAGATCGGAGCGAATCGCGTGCGGCATAGGATCGCTGCGAAGAAGATCCTCATAACGCTGAACGGCCTCTTGCAGAGCAAGAATGGACTGTGGATCATCGCCAGTTGCTCGGGCGATCCCTCCCATGCGGCGATAGGTTGCGGCCAGTTGCGATTTGACTGTCGGATCGTCTCGATATAGCGCAATAAACTGTCGGTAATATCCCAGCGTCGAGGCTAATTGCTCTTTGCGCAGCGGCTGCAAGGCGGGGATCGATAGCAGCTCGTCATCGTGCACGGCGTCGAACCGCTCGTCGACAACCTGCCGCGCTGCTTGAAAGCTGACTTCGGCACGGGCGCGTTGGCTTTCGGCCTCGTTGCGCTCCATTTCGGCGATGGCGCGCTGTTGCGATTCTGCGGCCCGGGCATTCTCGGCGTCACCGCGAGCGGCGGTCTCGGCTGTCAGGCGCGCCTCGGCCAGCCTCTCGGCGTGAGTGGCACGGACCGCCTGCCAAGTGCTGACGATCGTTCCGCAAATCAATGCCGCACAAACCAGCGCCACGGTGGTAATCGCAGCACGATTGCGGCGGGCGAACTTCTGAAATCGATAAATCGCTGATGGCGGTCGCGCCTCGATCGGCTCGTCGCGCAGGTAACGCTCGATATCACGAGCCAGGCCACTGGCGGTCGCATAACGACGTCTCCGGTTCTTCTCCAGCGCTTTCATCACGATCCAATCCAGGTCGCCGCATAGTACCTGTGCCAATCGTTCCGGATGAACGCGCCGGCGCGACGCCGCAATGGTGCGCGTATGGCCCAGCGTTTCGACGAAGGCGCTTGGCCGGCGCGGTTCCTCTTCGCGAATGATCCGCCGCAACTCGTCATAGGTAGCTTCACGCACTCGTGTTTTATCAAAGGGCGTGGCGCCGGTGAGCAGTTCAAACAGCAGCACACCCAACGAATAGATGTCGCTTCGCGTGTCCACGTCGAGGCCCGGCATCTCGGCCTGCTCCGGACTCATGTAGAGCGGCGTGCCGATGAGCTGCGAGAAGCTCGTAAATAGCGTCTTCTCGGTCAGCTGTTGATTCACGGCCTTGGCCACGCCGAAGTCGATCACCTTGGGGACGGCCCGGCCGTCGAGCAGCGTCACTAGCACGTTCGAAGGCTTGATGTCGCGATGGATGATCCCCTTCTGATGGGCATGTTGTACGGCCTGGCAAACCTGCACGAACATTTCCAACCGTTCCGCTACGGAGAGGTTTACCTCGTCGCAGTATTCCGTGATCGGGACGCCGCGGACCAATTCCATGACAAAGTACGGCCGGCCCGTATCAGTCGCTCCCGCATCGAGCACATGGGCAATGTTTGGATGGTCCATCAATGCCAACGCCTGCCGCTCGGCCTCAAAGCGGGCAATAACCTGCCGTGTGTCCATGCCCGGCTTAATGATCTTCAGGGCGACACGCCGACGGACTGGCGTCTGTTGATCGGCCATGTAGACGGCGCCCATTCCCCCTTCGCCGATCTGTTCCAGGAGTTTGTAAGGGCCGATTTGGGTCCCTGGTTGCTCGAAAATCTGCCGTTCGATGGTGGCGACCCCGCACGCCGGTGACTCGAGGAAGCCTACGGCGTTGCCGTGCGCCTCTAATAAGCTCTCGACACGAGCCCTTAGTGATTCGTTGCCGGCGCACAATTCCCTGACGCGACTGGACCGGAGCAGCGGCTCGTCGATTTGCAGGGCCTGGATGAATATTTCGCGTTCGTTCATTGGAATCTCCGCGGACCGTCGGGCAAGTCCGCTCGCAGGTACAATGCGTAAAAGAATGCCGATTCGCGCAATTTTCGCGCAAAAATGTCGCACGTGGTGAAATGCGCAGGGAATCAACCGTCGCCCTGGATCTCGCGAAGAAGCCAGGCCTTGGCGTAGGCCCAGTAGTGGTCCGCAGTTCTGGGGGAGACGCCGAGGCACTGCGCTGCCTCGCGTATGGTCAGTCCGCCAAAAAAACGGAGCCTGACAAGTTCCGCAACCTTGGCATCTGCGGCAAAGAGCCGCTCCAGGGCGTCGTTTAGTTCCAGTAGGTCGAAAGAATCTTGAGGGGCGGCAAGGTTATCAACGGACACCATCGTTTGTCGGTGGTGGCTACGCTTTGCCGCCTGCTTACGCCGGGCTGAATCAACAAGAATGCGCCTCATTGCCTCGGCGGCCGCAGCGAAAAAGTGACCACGGCCATCCCAGTGCTGTTTCTGGTCCGCAGCGGCCGGTCCGCTCGGCACAAGTCGCAAGTAGGCCTCATGCACCAATCCGGTGGCATCCAATGTCTGGCCTGGCTTTTCAGCTGCCAGCCTTTGCGCGGCCAGTTGCCGAAGCTCGGCATAGACCAGAGGTAGAAGCTCCTCTGTAGCATGCGGGTCGCCTTGTTCGGCGGCGGATAAGATGTGCGTGATGTTAGTCATCACTTGGCCATGATATCGTCGCAATTCGACGATTTCCAAATGATTAATCGCACCGGCAGTCGCGAAAGTTAAGGAATCCCAAGCGTTTCTTCGGACAGTTGAACGTGGACCATTTGCTCCGGCACCCCTTGTACGCGCCGGCGGCGTTCCGTTTGCCGCTGAACTAGCTTTCCGGTGAACGAATATCGGACCCGCAGATCGCTCCCACGGCCTGCTTTGCTGTGCTGCCTCAAGCAGACCTTGCTCCCGTTGGAGTTATCCACGTCGACTCAGTTGACCTAAGCGGCATGTTGCTACCGGTTTGGCCAGCGAAGTGAGCCAAATGAGCTAACAATGAACCGCCCGTGAGCCAGTAAAAAAAGGCCAGTTTTCTCGGCGGTTCTTCTCCAAACGGCTCACTTGGCTCATTTTTGTGACAATATATCTATTTACGCGCGGAAAAAAATAATCGTCGGGCCTAGGTTCACCTTACTGACCCTCCTCCTTTTTTCCGCCGGGGCCAGTCCGTCGCGCAGAGAAGTGAGCCAGCTGAGCCGGATGAAGCGGAACCGCCTACACTTGGAATTCTGCCGACAACCCGACCAACCATCACAAGAACTCGACCGATTTGCGACACCAGCGAAAAACGACCACATCGTATCGCGTCGCCGAGTTTCGAACCTGTGAATTGAGCTACCCGATGTCAACTGTTATTGATCGTGTCAAAGAGAGAATAGACCTGGTTGCGCACGATGGTTTCGGCGGGGTTCAGAGTGCCGTCGCCGTTGGCATCCCAGAGGAGCCCCTTGCGGGCGTTCGCGTTGGCTCGCGATAACAGTTCCGCGACCGTCATCACGGTGTTGTCGCTCAAGCCGAAAGCGGCGCCGTTTGCGCCGACGTTCGCGGTAGCGCTCCCCAGACCAGTACTCGAAACGGCAAAGCCGTAAGAAGTCGCCGTGCTGCCCGCCAGGCTGGAATTGGTCACATAAATATTCAGGGCCAAAGCCAGTGCGTCGGCCTCCGGCTTTCTGGCGGCGTTTTTGTAGAGCGACTGGTAGTACGTCGCGACTTGCGCGTTCGTCTTGCCTGACAGGTTGTTCGTGCTGCCGGCGCTTGCGCCAAACAGATTGCTGAAGTCCGTGGCTAGCCAATTCCCTAACGCCTTGGAGTTCTGGCTGCCGTTGAGCGCCTTGAGTAGGGCTTGGCCACTGCTGGCGTTCCACCAGGCGGCGGTCTGCGTCTGATTGCCGGTGGCGGCCGCGCCGACGGTTTGCTGCTCGCCGAAGTTGTAGCCGGTGGCGGCAGCTCCCGCCGTCAGGTTGATGCCGCTGAACTTGTCGTTCGATGCCGTGCCCCCCTTATTGCCCAGGGTGTCCTTGCCGTCGCTGTAAGCGCTCGGCTGGGTCTCGGTGATCGTGTAGGTG
>DASXEJ010000088.1 GCA_036490175.1 Pirellulales bacterium
AAAGGCGCACGGTACGAATACCGCACACAGCACCAGCGCCACGGCCACCACGGGGCTGGTGACTTCGTCCATCGCCTTGCGGGCTGCATCGCGCGGCGCCAGTCCCTCTTCGAGCCAGCGTTCGACGTTTTCTACCACCACGATTGCGTCGTCGACGACGATACCGATGGCCAGTACGAGCCCGAACAATGATAGGTTGTTGAGCGAGAAGCCCAGTGCCGCCATCGCGGCAAATGTCCCCACGATGGCCACCGGCACGGCGATCAGAGGAATCAGCGCGGCCCGCCAGTTCTGCAAGAAGACCAGTACCACGATCGCCACCAGGATGATCGCATCGCGCAGCGTCTTGAAGACCTCGCCGATCGATTCCTTGATGAAGGGGGTGGTATCGTAAACGATGTTGTATTCCAACCCGTCGGGGAACCGAGCTTTCAGTTCGTCCATCTTCTCGTAAACGCCCTTGGCGGTTTGCAGCGCGTTCGAGCCGGGCAACTGGTAAATCGACAGCGCGACCGAGGGCTTGCCATCCAGCGTGCAGGATTGATCGTACTGCTGCGACCCCAACTCGATGCGCGCCACATCGCGCATCCGCACGATGCCGGCGGACTGGCTCGATTCGTTCTTGGGCGTGGTACCGCCACTTTGACCTGGGCCCCCCGTGGGTCCCGACACGGCCCCCTGCCCTACCTTGATGATGATGTCGGCAAATTGCTCGGGATCGACCAACCGACCGAGCGTGTTGATCGTCAATTGAAACTGCTGCCCCTTGGGAACCGGCTGCTGCCCGATCTGCCCAGCGGCGACTTGCAAGTTCTGTTCGCTGATCGCGGACACGACATCGTCGGCCGTGAGGTTGAGCGATGACATTTTTTCCGGATCGAGCCAAGCCCGCATGCTATAGTCGCGCTCGCCCATATAGGCCACATTGGCTACGCCGGGCAAGCGGCCCAACTCGTCGCGGATTTGGATCGTGGCATAATTGCTAAGAAAGATATTGTCGTAACGTCCGTCGGGCGACGTGAGGTTGACGATCATCATGGTGCTGGGGGACATCTTTTTGACGTTGATCCCCTCGCGCTGCACGAGCTTGGGAATCACCGGCTCGGCCAATTGCACGCGATTGAACGTCAGCACCTGGGCCATGTCGGAATCCATTCCCAGCTTGAACGTCACTGTCAGCACGTAGGCGCCGTCGTTGGTGCATAACGACGACATGTAGAGCATGTTCTCCACGCCGCTGACCTGCTGCTCGATGGGCGCAGCCACAGTGTCGCGCACCGTTTGCGCGTTGGCGCCCGGGTACAGGGCCGTGACCAACACCGTCGGCGGCGTAACGTCTGGATATTGCGCCACTGGCAGCCCCAAAATCGCCACGGCGCCCGCCAGCGTCGCCACGATCGATAGCACCGAGGCAAAGATCGGTCGGTCGATGAAAAAGTGCGATATCACGTTTGTGGCTCCTCTGCAGATTCACTCGTCTTGGGCAAAGTCGTCGCAAACTGTCGCTTAAGCCGACGCCGCCGCATGATCGCCCAGGTAATAGCCGCGACCAATGCCCCCGCGACAATCGCCCCGCCGCTGCCCAGCCGGCCCAGGGCAAAGAGTTGCCAGCCGACGATTGCGCCGCCGGCGCACGCCCACAGGGCAGAGCCAATCTGCTGCACGCGGGCATTCGCGAAGAAACGAGTCTCGCCGATACCTTGGATCACCAAGAAAAATACCGGAGTAAAGAAGATGCCAAAGATCGTCACGCCGAGCATGCCGCTGAACACGGCCGTGCCCAATGCCTGCCGCATTTCGGCCCCGGCACCCTTGGCAATGACCATCGGAAACACACCCAGGATGAACGCGAACGAGGTCATCATGATCGGCCGCAAACGCAGGCGGCAGGCCTCGCGCGTGGCATCGCGCAGTGGTTGTCCTTCGTCGCGCAACTGCTTGGCGAATTCGACGATCAGAATGGCGTTCTTGCACGCCAACCCCACCAGCACCACCAGGCCGATCTGCACAAAGATATTGATCGCCATATGCGCCAGGGCCACGCCCACGATCGAGCACAGCAAGCACATCGGCACGACTAGGATCACGGCCAGCGGCAGCGACCAGCTCTCGTATAACGCCGCCAACGCCAGAAACACAAACACCACCGCCAAGGCAAACACGTACATGGCGGTGTTGCCAGCGCGAATCTGCATGAGCGTCAGCTCGGTCCACTCGGTCTTCATCGACAGGGGCAACGTGTCGACAGCCATGCGGTCGATCATCGAAATCGCCTCGCCTGAGCTGAGCGTGGGAAAAATCACGCCATTGACCGGCGCGGCGCTGTACAGATTGTAGCGCGTCACCATGATCGGCCCGTTGACGTCGTGCAGGTCGACCAACGTGCTCAAGGGCGCCATATTGCCTTGCTTGTTCCGCACCTTGAGAAAGTTGATATCCTCCTCGCGATTGCGGAAATGGCCGTCGGCCATGATGTTGACCTGCCACGACCGGCCAAAGGCGTTGAAGTTGTTGACGTAGAGCGAGCCCATGTAGATTTGCAGCGTCTTGTTCAGATCATCGATGGTCACGCCCATCGAGCGGACCTTGCTGCGGTCGATGTCCATATACAACTGCGGCGTGTTCGAGCGGAACATCGTGAAAACGCCGATCAGCCCGGGCGTCTTGCTCAACGTCTCGATCAGCTTGTCGGTGTACGTTTGCAACATCGACAGCCCCAACGACCCACGGTCTTCGACCATCAGCTTGAAACCGCTGGCGGTGCCAATGCCAGGCACGGGCGGGGCGCCAAAGACGCTGACCGTGGCACCCTTGATCTCGCGCTCGTACAACTCGCGCAGTTTGAACATGATGGCGTCCCCCTTCAAATCGGCCGCGCGCCGTTTATCGAAGGAATCAAGCACGACGAACATCGAGCCGAAGTTCGAACTGTTGGCCGTCAACAAGATCGACTGCCCCGAGACGGCCACCGTGGCGCTCACGCCCGGCGTCGCGCGGGCCAGCTGATCCACGCGCTGCAAGATGTTCTGGGTGCTCTCGACCGAGGACGAATCCGGCAGTTGCACGTTAACCAGCAACCACCCCTGATCTTGTTGCGGAATGAAGCCGGTCGGCATCCGCGAAAACAAGTAATACGTCGCACCCAGCAGGCCCACGTAGACCAACAGCACGATCACGGCCAGGCGCAGCAACCAGCCGACCAGCCCCGCATAGGCGTGCGTCGCGAAATCGAAGGTGCGCTCGAACAAACGAAACAGCCAGCCCAGCGAAAAATCGAGCAGCCGGGCCAGCCAGTCTTTCGGCGCAGTGCGGGGCCGCAACAGCAATGCGGCCAGCGCCGGGCTGAGCGTCAGCGAATTGAACGCCGAGATCACGGTCGACACGGCGATCGTTACGGCAAACTGCCGGAAGAACTGTCCGGATATGCCCGTGATGAAGGCACAAGGTACGAAGACGGCACACAGCACCACGGCCACCGCGACCACGGGGCTTGTGACTTCGTCCATCGCGCGGCGTGCCGCGTCGCGCTCCGGCAGCCCTTTTTCCAGCCAGCGTTCGACATTTTCGACGACCACGATCGCGTCGTCGACGACGATGCCGATCGCCAACACCAATCCGAACAACGAAATATTGTTAAGGCTGAACCCGAACACCTTCATGACGGCAAACGTGCCCACGATTGCCACCGGGACGGCCACGAGCGGAATCACCGTGGCCCGCCAGTTTTGCAGAAACAAGAGCACGACGATCGCCACCAACCCGATGGCCTCGAACAGCGTGCGGACTACGTCCTCGATCGATTCGCTGATGAATGGCGTGGTATCGTAGGCGATATCGTACGCGACCCCCTCGGGGAAGCGCGCACTCAGCTCCCGCATCTTCTGCTGCACGCCCTCGGCCACATCCAACGCGTTGGTGCCCGGCAATTGAAAGATCGCCAGACCCACGGACGGCATCCCGTTAAGCGTGCAGCTCTGGTCGTATTGCTGCGCGCCAAGCTCGACTCGTGCCACGTCGCGCAGCCGCACAACCTGCGGCGCCACGCCGTTCGGGCCTCCGTCAACCGTCTTGATGATGATGTCGCCGAACTGCTCGGGCGTGGCCAATCGCCCCAGCGCGCTCATCGGAGGTTGAAACGCACTGCCCGAGCTGCTCGGTTCCTGGCCGAGCTGGCCCGGCGCGGCGGGTTCATTCTGGCTCTGAATAGCGTCGGCAACCTCCGCGGCAGTGATGCTACGCGAAGCCAGCAATTCGGGGTCGAGCCAGGCGCGGATGCTATAGTCGCGCTCGCCCAGATAGTTGATGTCTGCCACCCCCTCCAGACGAAACAGTTCGTCCTTCACATTGATCGTGGCAAAGTTGCTCAGGTAGATGCTGTCGTAGCGGCCATCCGGCGAATAAAAATTGACCGAGAGAAGTATGTTCGGCGATTTCTTCTTGATCGTCAGCCCTTGCTGCTGCACCGAGTCGGGCAGCTGTGGCATCGCCAGCGACACGCGATTCTGCACCATCACCAGGGCCGTGTTCAGATTCGTCCCCAGGTCGAAGGTCACCGTCAAGTTGTACGAGCCGTCGTTCCCCGACTGGCTCGACATGTACAGCATCCCCTCGACGCCATTGACCTGCTGCTCGATCGGCGCGGCCACCGTGTCGGCGACCACCTGCGCACTGGCGCCCGGATAGCTGACCGACACCTGCACCGTGGGGGGAGTGATCTCCGGATACTGCGACAGGGGCAGCGTAAAAACCGAGATGCCGCCGGCCAGCGTAATGACGATCGACAGCACGGCCGCGAAGATCGGGCGATCGATGAAAAATCGCGATATCATCGGCGGCCCTACCGTTTATCGGTGCCTGCCGTGCCATCGGAATTTTGCGCCGCGGGCGCAGTGTCCGCCGCTGCTGGACCCGGCTTACCATCTACCGGCTTATCCGCCGGCGGCGCTGTGGGCTTGTCGTCCTCAGTGGCAGCCGGTTTTGCCGGTGGCTGTGCCGGGGCTGGCGTTTTCGCAGCAGCACCGTGTTCCGCGGCATCAGATTCGGCCGCCGCTGCCGCTTCGGCCACGGGAATCGGCATCGGCAAGCGATCGGGCGTGACCTCGATCCTCGGGCGGATTTGTTGCAGGCCACTGATAACGACCCAATCGTCGGGCTCCAGCCCCGTGGCGATCACGCGCAACCCATCCTCTTGCAAAGCTCCCAGCGTCACGCGGCGATACTGCACCTTGTTCTGGGCGTCGACCACGTAAAGAAATTTCAAGCCCTGGTCCGTCCCCACGGCGCGGTCCGTGACCAATAGCGCCGGATGCGGTTCTCCCAACGGGATTCGCACCCGCACGAAGAATCCCGGCGACAGCAGACGAACGCCGCTGGCCGGCTTCGGATTCTTGAACATGCCGCGGAGCGTGAGCGTGCCGGTATTGGGATCGACTTTGTTATTGATGAAATTGACAACCCCTTCGTGCGGATAGCCGTCTTCCCCCTGCAATCCCATCATGATCGCGATTTCGCCTTGCTCTTTAGGAAACAACTTACCTTCGTTGATCGCGTTGCGAATGCGCAACAACGTGCGTTCGTCGACGTCGAAGTAGGCGTACATCGGGTCAAGCGAAACCACCGTGGTCAGCAGAGTCTGATCCTGATTGACCAGGTTGCCGAGTGTGAAATAGTAACGGCTCACCATGCCGTCGATCGGCGAAGTCACTTCGCAAAACTGACGGTTCAGCCTGAACGTTTCCAAGTTCGCCGTCGCGGCATCGACCGCGGCCATGGCCTCTTCTTCAGAGGCCTCGTACTTGTTGAGGTCTTGCACGCTCACAGCGCCCGGCGTCTTCGAAGTCTCTTTCGCCAGGGCGTTGTCGGCCTGCGCCAGCTTGAGCCGGGCTTTGGCCAGCTTCAATTGCCCCTCGGCCTGATCGAGCTGTGCCTGATATGGCCGCACGTCGACCTCGAACAGCAGTTCGCCCGCCTTGACGTCGCTTCCTTCCGTGAACGGCATCTTGGTCAGATAGCCCGTCACACGCGGACGGATGTCTACCGAATTCGGGGAATCGGTCCGCCCCGTGTAGTCGATGTAATCCACAACATCGCGGCGAATCGGCTGACTGACGCTGACCACGGGCATAGCCGGTCCCGCGGGCAGGGCCGGCGCGTGGCCGCATCCCGGCGCGAACACCAGCGCAAACGCGATAATGGTCCCTAACGGACGGAGAATCATGCCCAATAAACTCCCGACGGAAGGCAGGCAGAGGCGGAGCGTCTGGCAGGAAAACGAGGGCGGAGCAAGAAAAATATAGCTCCGCGATTGCGCGCAAAATCCCGGATAAGCCGCCAAAATAGGCTCAAGTAGCCGGCCGTCGTGTGCGGCCCTCATGCGCCGACGCGTACCCAGGGGGGTGGGCATAGTGCCCCTCCCCCTAGTCGCGCCGTCGCATATAGCTACTGCTGGTCCTTCGTGCCGGATTGCACCGATTCGATGACCTGCTTCGTCATCCGCGCGGCGAAATCTTTGAACTCCACCGTCGCCGGATCATTCGCCTCGGACTGAAAGCCCGATTTCTCAGCCACTAGCAGGCTGATCAACAGCCCCAGCAACCCCGTCGCCTGACCAGAGGGGGCTGCGCTCGCGCCATCTCCGCCGGCGACAAAAACGCGTTCCGGCACCAGCGGCTGCGTGCTCTTGGACAACTGCTCGGCCAAGAGCGACATGGCATATAGCCGTGGATCGCGATACGAGGCGATGCGCTGGAACAAAACTGCCGCCTCCGACAGACCCACGTGCGCGATCCGCTGCGCTTCGCCTCGGCCAGCCAGCTCGCGCTGACGGGCGTCGGCTTCGGCCAGCACGATGGTTTGCTCGGCCTGTCGTCGCGAGCGCGACAACTCGCCGTCCGAGACCACGACCACCTGCTCGGCCTGCTTGCGGGCACGTGCCAGGTCGGCTTCTCCATGGCTTTCCGAAATCTGAATCTGCACTCGGGCGTTCGTCAACTCGGTTTGCATATTGGCCTGGGCCTGCGACTCGTTAAGGATCCGCAGCTTGTCAGCCGCGGCCCGCTGGCGCTCGTAGGTCTCTAGTTGCTCGAACGATAACTGGCGTTGCCGTAGCTGTTCGAGCAGCGTCTCGATCTTCAGATCCCCCTTCTCCGAATCGGGCTTGCCGATCAAGACATCGACGCATTCGATGTCAAATTCGCGAAACCTCTTGCGCAGCACTTCGCGGGCTTCGGCCTGGATCTCATCGCGCTCGTGCAACAGGGCAAGCATGGTCTTCTTATGCGCCACATCGCGAAAGAAAGCCGAGAGCATCGGATCGAGCGTCTGAGTGATCAGTCGCTTAACGTCGCCGAAACGCTGGATGACGCTCGGCGCCCGCTGATAGTCGATATGCACGACGACCGACAGCGGCAACAACGGTTCGTAGGCATCCTTCGTCACCAAATCGATCGATCGCAGACTCTCGTCGTAACGATGCGATTCACTCTTGCCCGTGATCCAGTGCAATACGAAGTTCGTCGTGGGCACCAACACGATGCTGCCGGCGAAGGTATTAAATGGGTATTTTCCGGGGCCTAGAGGCCGCTCCCACACACCGCGCTCTCCTTCGGCCACCCGCTCACCGTGACGGAAGGCATCGCCCGAAACGTCCGTTCCCTGGCGACCGTAATAGCTAACCACCACGCCGACATAGCCGATCGGCACCACGGTCTTGGGAATCAACTCGACCGCTGCAAACCAACGGTTGATAAAGTACGTGCCGTCGGTCAGTGGCAGGTACTGACGACCGCGCCGGCCGCCGGCCCGCAACATGGCCTCGGGATCCTGATAGTTGTTGTGATAATTCTCATCGGCCGGATCGGTACCGACCGCCGGTGCGATGATTTCTCCCGGCGCAAGGGACGGTCCGTCATGCACTGTGACAATGCCGATGCTATCGACTTCTTCGACACTGTCGGGGTCGAGCGGATGAGGCGTGGGCAACGGACGCCCGACGATGACCGGCTCGAAACCGTCGATTTCGAGCAGATCTTCCCGCCACTTGGCCACGATCTGCACTTCCTGCGGGTCCATCAAATGCCGCAGCGCATGAACCCGTGCTTCGGTAATGACGATAAAGGTCGCCGCGTTGATGGCGTACACACCTTCACGCAGAATGGCGCGCTGGCGACCACGCTGACCGTGCGAATCGTTCCCTGATCCGTTGCCGGCCAGGAACCGTCGTGCGTCTTGAAAGTAATTGCAGTCCACGATTCGCCCCAACGTCTGTCCCGACGAAAGCGGGGCTCCGTCGCGGGCGTAGACGTAGCCGATCTTGCCCTGAGCGATCGTCACCAGTCTCGATTTATGGATACGGTATTGCCACCGCCAATAACCGAAGTGGATGCCACCGCGCAGCAATTCGGCCTGATAGCCGGCCTCGCGCCCTAGCGCCACGATGCGTCCCTCGGGCACCGATCCGGCCGCCGACCATAGCTTCTCGACGATGCCTACCCGATCGTTGGGAATAAAACGCAGCGTCAGCCAAGAGAACAGCAACAGCGCCGCGAATACTGCCAGCACGATCAAACCTACCCCCGTCCACCCCTGAAGTAATGAACCCGCAGTAACAGCAAACAGAACTTCCGACCCACCAATCACCCAGGTAGTCATGTGCCCGATCCTTGTTTTGTCTGTGCTGTGCGTTCGACGCCTGAGGGCTCTGCACCCTGCGTTAAGCACTACTTTTCCCAACAAGCCACGATTTGCAGGGCTGGTACTCTGCCGCGCAGACACACCCCTGCCGAGCATCACCGGCGATCATAGATCGCGCGCGAACGCAATCCAGCCGATCAATCGTGGAGATGGGTTAAGTAGTCCCTGCACCCGTGAGAGCCTGCCGAACAAGCGCGCAGCCAGAATTGGATACACGCCAGAACACCGAGAGGATGCGCTCACCGTCTACGCAAAAGACGAGAAAGTGTCCTTTCAACGCTTGGCCGGGATCACATCTCCCGGCGGGCCTACGAGGTTAGCTGTCGGGCTAGGGCTTGAAAGTGCCCTGGTTCGCAATCAGGCGAACCTGCGCCCCGTGAAATCAGGCCAGAATCAAAACTGGCAGCCTGATTTCGTTTGGGTCCCCCGCTACCGCGTCTGGCGACGCGTTATTAGGCTACACACTGTAATTATACAATGCCGCCGAAGGTCAACAATCTTTCGCGCTCCCGATTCGATCGCAACTCGAATCAGCGCTTCGAGATTGGTTTCGTTTCCTGTTACCACCCGAGTGGTGTCGAGTGACGAACGTTCCGTAAAGGCATCGAAGTTTCAGGAACGTGTTCGCGACGTTCCTACTGTTTGTATCGCACAAAGAAGAGTTCGCGACGCATTGCACCTTTTGAGGGACCATCATGCGAGCGGCGATAAGTGTTCTGCTGACCGCGTTCGTCTTAGTCGAGACCGCGCACAGCGCCACCGCGCCAGCCAAGGCGCGGCCGAACGTGATCGTGATTCTCACCGATGATCAGGGGTGGGGCGACCTGAGCGTGCATGGCAATACGAACCTGCATACGCCGCACATCGATTCATTGGCACGCGACGGGGCGCTGTTCGAGCGATTTTACGTCCAGCCCGTCTGTTCGCCGACGCGCGCCGAGTTTCTTACCGGGCGCTACCATCCGCGTGGCGGGGTCTTCAGCACGTCGACCGGCGGCGAACGACTCGACCTCGACGAGCGCACGATCGGCAACGCCTTTCACGATGCCGGTTACGCCACGGGCGCATTCGGCAAGTGGCACAACGGCGCCCAATACCCATACCATCCCAACGGCCGCGGCTTCGACGAGTTCTACGGTTTCTGCTCGGGCCATTGGGGAGACTATTTTGATCCTCCGCTGGAACACAACGGTGAATCGGTGCGCGGCCGGGGCTATATCAGCGACGACCTGACCGACCACGCGATGGCATTTATCGACGAGCATCGCGCTAACCCGTTCCTGTGTTACCTGGCTTTCAATACGCCGCACTCGCCGATGCAGGTGCCGGATCGCTTCTTCGAGCCATTCCGAGACGCCGAAATTCCGCTGCGGCACAAAGGGCCACAGCCCGAAGACCTGGGCACGACGCGCGCGGCTCTCGCCATGTGCGAGAACATCGATTGGAACGTGGGGCGCGTGCTCGAAAAACTCGCCGATCTGAAGCTCGCCGACAACACGATCGTGGTCTATTTTTGCGATAACGGTCCCAATAGCTGGCGTTGGAACGGCGGGTTCAAAGGGCGCAAGGCATCGACCGACGAAGGGGGCGTCCGCTCCCCGCTGCTGGTGCGCTGGCCGGGACATATTCCCCCCGGCACGCGCGTAAAACCGGTCGCCGCCGCGATTGATCTGCTCCCTACCTTGGCAGGTCTGTCGGGCGTCGACAGCAAAGCCGACAAGCCGCTCGACGGAGTCGATCAAACCGAGTTGCTGCTCGGCGCGCGAGCGACCGCGCCGCCGCGACTCATCTTTTCGCATTGGAATGACAAGGTCAGCGCGCGGGACGATCGTTACATGCTGGACCACACCGGACATGTTTACGATTTGTCGGTCGACCCGGGCCAAACCACCGACAAACGACAAGTACTCGCCGCCGAGGCGACCCGACTCTCGAGCGCTCTGAACGAATGGAAAAGCACGGTACTCGCCGAGCTGACGATGGACCCACGTCCCTTTACGGTAGGCTACCGCGAGTTTCCCAATACGGTGCTACCGGCCCGTGACGGCATGCCACACGGCATGGTGCAGCGCAGCGCCCGGGCGCCCAATTGCTCGTTCTTCACCAACTGGAAAAGTCCAGATGACTACATCACGTGGGACATCGACGTGGCGACGACCGGACGCTACGAAGCAACCCTCTATTACACCTGCCCGGCGGCCGATATTGGCTCTGCGTTTGAATTGCGTTGCGGTAGCAATCAGGTAACGGGCAAGGTGACCGAAGCCCACGATCCGCCCCTCGTGGGCGCGGAACACGATCGCGTGCCGCGCGAGGGGGAGTCGTTTGTCAAGGATTTCAAGCCTCTCTCGGTCGGCGTGATCGAACTACCGAAAGGACGAAGCGAGCTCCGGCTCGTCGCCACCAGCGTTCCAGGACAGACGGTGATGGACCTGCGCGGTATCACGCTCAAGCTCCTGGGTGAGACGGGGCGGTAACCGACTTTTGGTGACCGGTACAAGACCTGCGGCGTCCGTCGATCGACGGTAGAATACGAGTCATGTCGTGGCCCATGACAAACGGACAGAAACGGACAGAATTTGGGACGAAACTCATTATTTCCCGGGAAATGCGCTAGATCGTCCGGTCACGACGTCAATTTTCGGACCGTTGAATAATGTGAATAATGTGAATAATTCCCCGCAGCATGGTAGCGCCGCTGGGGGGTAATCACACCAGTGTCGGCGGAAATTAACAAGTGACAACCATGATGTGGATCGTTCGCCTGACGTCGTTTCTTGGTCGACAGCTTTATGTGCCGCGACTGGCAGCCGCGAGGATCCTCGCCTTCGCAGTCATCGCAACATTCGCAGCCAACGCGCTGGCCGCTCAATCGCAGCCGCCGAATATCGTGCTGATCGTGGCCGACGACATGGGCTGGTCGGATCTGGGTTGCTATGGATCCGAAATTGCGACGCCCAATATCGACAGGCTGGCCGCCGGCGGACTGCGATACACGCAGTTCTACAATGCGGCCCGTTGCTGCCCCACACGAGCCGCGTTGTTGACGGGCCTTTATCCTCACGCGGCGGGCGTCGGGCATATGTTGCAGGATTGGCGCGTGCCGAACTACACGTCGGGCATCCTGCCCACGACCGCCACCTTTGCAGAGATTTTGCACGAGGCCGGGTATCGCACGTACCACGTGGGGAAATGGCACGTCGGCGGAGCAGGCAAGGCCGATCACCCCAATCATCCGTTAAACCGCGGGTTTGATCACGCTTTTGGCACCGCGGGCGGCGGAGGTTATTTCAACCTGCAACCGCTCTACCGCGATCGCGAATACATCAAACCCGGTGAGAATTTCTACGCGACCAATGCCTTCACAGAGAACGCGATCCACTTCCTGGAAGACTACGGTCGCACAGGCGAAGGAAAACCGTACCTGCTGGAACTCTGCTACACGGCTCCGCACTTTCCCCTGCACGCGTTGCCCGAAGATATCGTGAAGTATCGTGGACGCTACCGCGATGGCTGGGACGCGCTGCGAGCCAAACGTTTCGCGCGGCAACAAGAGATCGGCCTGCTGCCGGCCGACACCAAGCTCTCGCCCCGCGACCCGGTCGCCAAGGCCTGGGAGGATTTGCCGGAATCGGAGCGTGACGAGTGGGATTTGCGCATGGCGGTTTATGCCGCCATGATTGATCGGATGGATCAGGGCATCGGCCAGGTTCTGGCTGCGGTCGATCGCCTGGGATCGCGCGATAATACTCTGGTACTTTTTCTTTCCGATAATGGCGCGAGCGCCGAGGCACTCGATACTTGGCCTAATCCCGCCCGCGGACATCGCCCCGGAACTCAGACAGGCGAACCGGGCTCGCACCACTGCCTGGAAGTAGGCTGGGCCAACGCGGCCAACACACCCTTTCGCGAGCACAAGATGTGGGTCAACGAAGGCGGTATTTCCACGCCGCTTGTGGCAAGCTGGCCGGCCGGCATCGCGGCCCGCGGCGGTCTTTGCCATGACGTCGGGCACGTGATCGACATCATGCCGACGCTGCTGCAAGTAGCCGGCGCAAAATATCCCGCCGCACTGCACGATCGCCAGCTGTTGCCGTTGGCCGGACAGAGCCTGGCAGGCACATTTGCAGGCGACAAATCGAGCGAGCGGACATTGGCGTGGGAGCATGAGGGAAATCGCGCCATTCGCGTGGGCGATTGGAAGCTGGTTGCCGTCTATCGTGGCCCCTGGCAACTCTTTGACCTGGCGCACGACCGTTCGGAAACCAATGATCTCGCCAGCCAACAACCAGAAAAATCCCAAGAATTGGCCGTCGCCTGGCAAAGCTGGGCCGACAAGGTCGGCGTCGTTCCCTGGGAGCAATTGCCCGGAGCCAACTACAAACCATCGGCCGGCTACCGCAAAAAGTCCGAACCGGTAACGCCGGGACCATGATTTGGCTTTGGCAACTCGCGGCAGCTCGCGATCCTGAATCGCGTGCGCCGGTGCGTTGCGAGCCACAGTTTCCCCAGTTATGCTTCGCCCCATCGCGACAGTACTCCGTTTGTGGCCAGGCACGGCCGGGCTCGTCGTTCACTTTCGTTGAGGATTCTATTAATGAAATCTGTCAGCTTGCTGGGAGTGCTCGTGGTTGCGTTTGCGGCCCTGGGCGGCGCGGGAATATCGCGGGCTGCAGAGCCACTGCCCAAGGCCTTTGTCGACGGCACCGGCCTGGGCTGGAAACAGCTAACCGAGGCGGACTTCGTAAACGTCAACTGCAACGCCGACACTTGGACATGGAAGGACGGCGTCGCACATTGCACAGGCCAACCGGTCGGCGTGATTCGATCAAAAAAGGAATACATTAACTTTGAACTGGTTGCCGAGTGGCAGCATCTGAAATCGGCCGGTAACTCGGGAATATTTGTCTGGACGATCCCCGCCTCGCTCGATGGACTCAAGCCCGGCAGCCTGCCGCAGGGGATCGAGGTGCAGGTGCTCGATCATGGCTACAAGGACCAGTACGAGAAACAGTCCAAGAAACAGGCCGATTGGTTTACGACCAATGGTGACGTGTTCCGTGTCGGCAAGGCGCGGCTGACCCCCTTTCCGCCCATCTCGCCCGACGGCTCGCGCAGTTTCCCGCGCAAGGAACTAAGCAAGGGAATCAACCAGTGGAACCACTACTATGTGCGAGCCATCAACGGCGAGATCCGCCTGTGGGTCAATGGCGAGGAAGTCTCGGGCGGACAAGATGCAGATCCGCGGACGGGTTTCCTCTGCCTCGAATCGGAGGGTTCGCCCGTCGAGTTCCGCAACCTGCACATTCGCGAGCTACCTTAAGGCACCTCTCTCGACGAAGAGTGGCGAGCGTGACATGAAAAACGCTGATGCAAAGGCCTCAATACTTCCGCTTTGCAATCAACGTTTTGTGATCTGTCTTTCCTACAGGTGGATGATTCCCCGTGCCAGGGCGATCGTTACGGCATGCGTACGATCCGTCGCATCGAGCTTTGCCAGGATGTTCTGAATGTGCATCTTGACGGTGCCGCTGGCGGTGCCGAGGCGGGAGGCGATCTCTTTGTTGGCCAGGCCTTTGGCGACCCAGGACAATACTTCGACCTCGCGCGCCGTGAGGGCGACTTGCGGGAAGTATCCGCTCAGCCGCTCGACGACTTCTGGCGGGAGCAGACGCTGGCCGGAATGGACAATGCGGATGGCCTTGAGAATCTCGGTGTGGACCATCTCCTTCAGCAAATATCCGCGCACACCGGCCTCGAGGGCGCGGTAAATGTCCTGATCGCCGTCGAAGCTGGTGAGCGCGATAATTTTGGCTTCGGGATACTCCTGGCGAATCAGGCGGCTCGCTTCGATTCCATCGACGTCGGGCATTCGCAGATCCATGAGCGTAACGTCAGGCTTATGCTGCCGAAAAAGCTCGACGGCCATACGACCATTGGCGGCCTCGGCAACCAGCTTGATATCGCTTTCGTTGGCCACGATCGACGAGATCCCCTTGCGCACCAGGGAATGATCGTCGACGCAAAGCACGCGAATCGGCATCGTTGGCGGAGCGGTTGGCATTAGTGACCTGTGTGCGCCATGCGCACCCTTTCCTTGTCTGCTAGAGTGATCGAGGATCGCCAATAAACGGGTGCCGCGTGGCGTGGAAAACGATCATGCTCAGGCCTCCCTGGTGGCGGGATGACGCGACGTGACGGGAACGCCGTGCGCAGAGTCCGACAGGGGCAGACGAACCGACACGGCAGTCCCCGCACCCGGCTCGCCCGCCATGCGGAATTCGGCACCGATTTGCGTGGCCCGTTCCTTCATACCGATAAGGCCGTAATGCCCCGGCCGCGCCCAAGGCCCTTCCGCGATTGCAAATCCGACCCCGTCATCGGCAATGGTCAACAGAATCTGCTGCTGCGTGCAAGCCAGCGAGACGTCGATCGTTCGTGCGCCGGAGTGCTTCACGGCGTTGGTAACGGCTTCCTGCGCAATTCGCAGCAAGTTGTACTCGACTTCCACCGGCAATTGCCGGGGGCTGTCGCTAAGCTCCAATCGCAGGCGCACTTCCCGAGTTTCGGTAAGTTGTCGGGCCGCCTGGGCAATGGCGCCGGCCAGCCCCGACCGATCGCCAGGGCCGCTGCGCAATCCGGCCACCGAACGACGTGCGTCCCGCAAGCAGCTAGCGGCGTCGCGAATGATTTCATCAAGGGTGCCACGTTCGTTCGAAGGCGAGAGCCTCGCGGCGAGGGCCTGCATCTCCATTGTCACCCCAGAGAAACCTTGGATCAGCGTATCGTGCAACTCGCGGGCGATGCGGCTTCGTTCGGCGACGACCGCTCGCATTTGCTCCTTGATACGGCGGACGCGCAACCGATACACCCCCAGGCCTGCCAGCCCCAATGTCATGCCGACGAGCGGTAGAAACCACGACGTCTGGTAGAAATGCGGCTCAATCGTGAAGGCCACCGGCTCCCCCTGGTCCCAGTCCGCATTGTCCGATTTGCGGGCCATCACACGGAACCGATAATTGCCGGGCGCTAAATTGGTGTAGAAAGCCTCGCGCCGCGCGCCGGCGTCGATCCAATCGTTGTCGAAGCCTTCCAGTTTGTAGCGGAATGTAATCCGCATGGGCGTCAAAAGGCTAAGCGCCGTGTACTCAAACGCCACGTTGGAAGAACCCGGCGGCAGAGTGCCGATTTCCCGCGGATTACGGATTTGACCATTGACCACGACCCCCTCGACGACAACGGGCGCCGGGGGAAGAACGCGCACCAGGCGCGCCGGATCGATGACCAACAGGCCGAGCGTGGTCGACATCCACAGGCGTCCGTCGCGGGTCTTGCACATGCTCGCTTGAATGCCTTCACGTGCCTCGAACGTGCGCATGGCGTCGGTCATCCGGAACGGCGTGCTTTTCAGCTTGGCGAGATTGCCGCCGGCAAACTTGAGCAGATCAGCCCGCGGAACGTAGGAGATTCCGCTGCTAGAGGCCATCCACAACCGATCTTCGTCGTCGACCACCAGGCCGGAAATATCGTCGTCGTAAAGACCAGTCCTCGTCGTGAAGGTGATGACCTTCTCGCCGTCGAGCAGCAACAGCCCGTCCGCTTCGGTGCCGATCCACAGTCGGCCGTCCACGTCCTCGTAGAGTGTGTCGACGTCACGATTTGCCAGTGCGCCACTGGGAAATGGTCGATACTGCTGATCGGCGTAAGAGTACAATCCGTCGCGTGTCGCCGCGATAAGTGTGCCGTCTCGGCGTTCCAACACCGCGCGAACGGGCGCGGCAAGATCGCCGGCATTTCCGGGGGGCAGTACGATGCGTCCCTCATGCAGCTTGGCGATTCCGGCCGAAGTCCCTATCCACAGGCATCCGCGGCTTCCCTGACACAAGCTGGTGACGAGGTTCGCAGGCAGCCCGTCTTCGACGGTAAATTTCTTCTCGATTCGTCCTTCGCGCATCGAGTTTAGACCGCAATCCGTACCAATCCACAGCTGTCGGTCGTTGTCAGCAGCGAGCGCGTAAATGGTGTCACTTACCAAGCCGTCGCTCTTGGTCAAGTTGACGAACCGTCGGCCATCGAAACGCGCCAATCCGGCACCGAGCGTGCCGACCCAGATGTTTGCATCGGCATCTTGGCAGATCGGCCCAACTTCGTTGCTGGGTAACCCCTCACGGACCGTGAAGGGGAGAGTTCTTCGGTCACTAAACTGATTCAGTCCGTGCTTGGTGCCGACCCATAGGCTGCCTTCGCGATCTTCGCATATTGAATAGACGGTACTTTGCGACAGTCCATCGGCCGCGGTGAGGCTTTCGAACTCGCCATCGCGCAGGCGACTAAACCCGTCTTTGGTACCAACCCACAAACTGCCGTCTCGTCCGGCCGTTAAACAGAGGATCGAATCGTCGGCCGGCGAGCGCGCGCTCGACAGTCGATTGTCCCGACCATCCTTGACTCGAATCAGACCGGCTGAAGTTCCAACCCAGACGGTTCCGTCCTCGGCTTCGGCGATAGCGCGCACGCGTGCACCGGCAGGCATACTGGCCAGCTCGCGTGTGGTCCATGCTTTGCCGTCGAAAATTCCTAACCGATTTCCTTCGCCACCGACCCAGATATTGCCGTCTTGCGTTTCGGCCAGTGCGTGAATGTCGACCAACGGCAACCCCTGGTCTCGACCAAAGGCCGCAACTCTGTCGTCCGTAAGCCGCACAATGCCGGCCGAGGTGCCAGCCCACACCGCGCCTTTTTTATCAGCAATGACGCATTGCACAGTCTCTGACGGAAGGCCGTCGGCCAAAGTAAAGCGTCTCGGCGTCGGGCAGCGGTAGCGGATCAATCCCTGTCGATCCGTCGCGATCCACAAGCTATGTGACTGATCCTCACAAAGATCGTGAACCCAGAGGTCTTCCGGTTTAACACCCGCGCATTCACGAACCGTTGTGAAGCGCAATCCGTCGAAGCGAATCAGTCCGGCCGGCGATCCCAACCACAGATAACCGTCGCTGGTTTGCGAGACGACAAAAATCTTGGGATCTGGCAAACCTTGCGGTACCTGCCACACGCGGTGAAACGCCTGCGTTAATGCTCGCGCTGCGTCGAGCGCGTTGGCCGACTCAGTTATGCCAACGATCGCGATTAAGAGGGTTAATAGGAATACAAGCACGGCCGGTCGGCGCGCGGGTTTCAAATACGAAACGATCGCACGATTAAGGCCGGATTGAATCTCGATGTGCATGTCCTGATAGCCCTCCGGCAGAGTCCGAAAAAGCGCGACGGCTAGCGAAAACCGGGACTGCACACCCCGTCGCAGCACGGTAATTATCCGACGCTCCACCCACCTCATCTTCCACTATATCCGTGTTCCCAGGGGGGCGGAAACTGGCGTTGTCATGAATCCTCTTGCACGCTATGCCAAATGGCATAGCGTTAATCTGGCCACGTTACGATTGCCGTGAGGCTGAATAACGTACATGATGGTGGAGGGTGCTGACGGTCACGCTACGTCTTGAGTGGGGCGCCCGCAATCCTTCATCACGCCTGACCAGCCGGCAGGGGCGTCGAGGTGGCCAGTATGATCTCGAAAGTCCTCGTCAAGTCGCCCGAGCATAGACAGCAGCCGACAACGGCGCTGCCTCCGCTTGGGCATCCGCCCAAGGCTCGCCGCCGCATGGGCAGATGGCTTGCCTTGGCCGTCTTGGTTGGCGCTGCTGCGGCCGCCTATTTCACCGTACCTTGGGAGACCGTCGCAGGGTTGCTACCGTTAGGCGGCGCCAAGCCTGTCGCCACACGCGAAGTGCGGGCCATTCCGGTCGTAGCCGTAGCCGCCCGGCAGGGCGATATGAGCTTGTATCTCAACGGCCTCGGGTCCGTGACAGCGCTCTACACGGTCACGCTCCGCAGCCGGGTTGATGGCGAGCTTCTGAAGGTCGCATTTTCGGAGGGTCAGGTTGTCGAGAAGGGAGACCTACTAGCTCAGATCGATCCACGTCCCTACCTGGTTCAACGCCTGCAAGCGCAAGGGCAATTGCTCAAGGATGAAGCGGCCCGGCAAATCGCCCAACTCAATCTGGATCGCTTTTTGGCCCTGCTCCCCAACAGGACAGTAACCCAGCAACAAGTGGACGAGCAAATAGCACTCGTCAAACAGGCCGAGGGTGCTATCGAGGCTGACCAGGCGTTGATCAAGAACATTGATCTGCAACTCGAATACTGCAAGATCGTGGCACCGATCCCCGGCACCATCGGGCTGCGTCTAGTCGACCCCGGGAACATGGTTAAGGCCAACGATCCGACCGGCATGGCCGTGATCAATCAATTGCAGCCCATCACAGTTGTCTTCACCATCCCGCAAGATGATATTTCCCGGCTGCAAAAACAAATCAACTCGGGACGCGAACTCGGCGTTGATGCGTTCGACCGCGATTTCAAAAATAAGCTTGCCAGCGGCACGCTCAAGGCACTGGATAATCAGGTCGACGTCACGACCGGAACGGTCAAATTGAAGGCGATCTTCCAGAACGAAGATCACATGCTGTTTCCCAATCAATTCGTGAACGCCCGGTTGTTGGTCGATACGATGCACGACGCGGTAATCGTCCCTGCGGCGGCAGTACAGCAGGGGCCCACCGGCACGCTGGTTTACGTGGTGGGGCCGGATTCTACGGTGGAAGTGCGACCCGTGACCGTCGGACCCACCGAGGCAGACGAGACCACCATTGCCAGCGGGTTGTCGCCGGGTGATGTGGTCGTGGTGGACGGCGTCGACAAGCTTCAGCAGGGAACCAAAGTCGCACTGCGAGAGCGTGTGTCGCCCGCCGGCGGCGTGCCCACTGCCGGACGCCCCGCGCAAGGTTCCTAATGAATCCCTCTCGGCCATTCATTCTGCGGCCCGTCGCCACGGTGCTGTTGATGGCCGCCATTCTGCTGACGGGCATCGTCGCCTATTACCAGTTGCCGGTTTCGGCGCTGCCGCAGGTCGATTACCCGACGATTCAAGTCATGACGTTTTACCCCGGTGGAAGCCCCGAGGTCATGGCGTCGTCCGTTACGGCCCCCTTGGAGCGGCAATTTGGCCAGGTACCCGGTCTGAACCAGATGACGTCAAGCAGCTCGGAAGGCTGCTCGGTGATCACGCTGCAATTCATTCTCGATCTGAATATCGACGTGGCCGAGCAGCAGGTGCAAGCCGCGATCAATGCCGCGGCGACGTTCCTGCCGCGCGATCTGCCGGTCCCTCCCATCTACAGCAAGACAAATCCGGCGGACGCACCGATTCTGACACTGGCCCTCACCTCGTCCACGCTCCCCCTGTCCAAGGTGCAGGATTTCGCCGATACCCGGCTGGCCCAGAAGATCTCGCAGCTCTCCGGCGTCGGGCTGGTAAGCATCAGCGGAGGGCAAAAGCCCGCCGTGCGCATCCAGGCCAACCCGACGGCATTGTCCGCACTTGGCATGAGTTTGGAAGATGTCCGCATGGCGGTTTCGCTGGCCAACGTAAACCAGGCCAAGGGCAGCTTCGATGGCAGCCGCCAATCGTTCACCATCAGCGCCAATGATCAACTGCTCACGAGCGACCAATACCGCAAGCTGATTATCGCCTACCGCAACGGCGCTCCGGTGATCCTGTCGGATGTAGCCAGCGTCATCGACGGCGTTGAGAACGCCCGGCAAGCTGCGTGGATGAACGAGATTCCGGCCGTGATTCTCAACATTCAGCGGCAACCCGGGGCAAACATCATTGACGTGGTCGAACGCGTCAAAAAACTGTTGGTCCAGCTCCGCGCCTCGCTGCCCGCGGCGATTTCGATTTCAGTGCTGACCGACCGTACCACTACGATTCGGGCCTCGGTCGAAGACGTGCAGTTCGAGTTGGTCCTGACCATTGGGCTGGTGGTGCTGGTCATCTTTTTGTTCCTGCGCAGTCTGACGGCCACCGTGATTCCGAGCGTGGCTGTCCCGCTGTCCTTGGTCGGAACGTTTGCGGTGATGTACCTGCTGGGGTACAGCCTGAACAACCTTACGTTGATGGCGTTGACGATCTCGACCGGCTTTGTCGTCGACGACGCCATCGTCATGATCGAGAACATCGCGCGCTACATCGAACAAGGCGAAGCGCCGATGGCGGCGGCGTTAAAGGGTTCGTCCGAAATCGGTTTCACCATCGTATCGCTCACGATCTCGCTCATCGCGGTACTGATACCCCTGCTGTTCATGGGCGATATCGTCGGCCGGCTCTTTCGCGAGTTCGCAGTTACGCTGAGCGTCACCATTCTGGTGTCAGCGCTGGTGTCACTGACGCTCACCCCCATGATGGCCGCGCGCATCCTGCAGCATCAGCCCGAGTCGCAGCAGGGGATGATGTACCGCCTGTCCGAGAGCTTTTTCAACGAGGTGATCCGCTGGTACGGCGGCACACTGAGATGGGTGCTCCGGCATCAGGTCATGACGCTTGTGGTCGCGATCGCCACGCTGCTGGCCACCGTGTACCTGTACATTGTCGTGCCCAAAGGCTTTTTCCCCGTTCAGGACGGCGGCGTGATCTTGGGCATCTCGGAAGCCCCGCACACGGTTAGCTTTGCAGCCATGTCCGAGCTGCAACAGAAGTTGACCCACGTCATCGTAAAAGACCCGGCCGTCGAAAGCTTGTCGTCGTTCATCGGCATCGACGGCACGAACTCGACGCTCAACAGCGGCCGGATTTTGATTAACCTCAAGCCGCTCGAAGATCGTCACATATCGGCCTCTACCGTCATCCGCCGCCTGCAGGGCGAACTCGAACATGTTGACGGCATCACGCTCTTCATGCAGCCGGTGCAGGACCTGACCGTAGAAACCAGGGTCAGCCGCACGCAGTTCCAGTACAGCCTGGAAGATCCAGATGCAAAAGAACTGAGCCTGTGGGTTCCCCAGCTGGTAAGCCGTTTGAAGACATGCCCTCAACTGGTCGATGTGACGAGTGATCAGCAGGACATGGGACGACAGATTCGCGTCGTCATCGATCGGGACTCGGCGTCACGGTTGGGCATCACGCCGCAAATGATCGATGACGTGCTGTACGACGCGTTCGGTCAACGGCAGATATCGATGATGTTCACGCAACTGAACCAATACCGGGTCGTGCTGGAGGTTAAGCCCGAGTTCCGCGATAATCCACAAGACATCAGCAACATTTACATTCATTCTCCGCTGGCGGGAAAAGTACCACTTGGCACGTTCACGCGCATCGAAGAGTTGAATGCGCCGCTGGCCGTTAACCATCAGGGCCAGTTTCCGGTGACCACGATCTCGTTCAACCTGGCGCCGGGGTCGTCTTTGGGTGACGCAGTGCAAGCGGTGGAACAGGCTAAAGAAGAACTCGACCTGCCGCTGAGTATCAATGCTACGTTCCAAGGCACGGCGAAGGCATTTCAGGCGTCGTTGCGCAATGAGCCGTTATTAATTCTGGCGGCGCTCGTTACGGTATATATCGTACTCGGCGTACTCTACGAGAGTTACATTCATCCGATCACGATTCTCTCGACGCTGCCGTCAGCTGGCGTCGGCGCATTATTGGCGCTCATGCTCTTCGGCATGGACTTGGATGTGATCGCGCTGATCGGCATCATCCTGCTGATCGGCATTGTGAAGAAGAATGCGATCATGATGATCGACTTTGCACTCGAGGCCGAGCGGCACGAGGGCAAGCCGCCGGGAGAGGCCATCTACGAAGCCTGCCTGTTGCGCTTCCGGCCCATTATGATGACCACCATGGCCGCGCTATTGGGTGCACTGCCGCTGGCGCTGGGAAACGGCGTCGGTTCCGAGCTACGACGCCCCTTGGGCATTACGATTATTGGCGGCCTATTGGTAAGCCAGGTACTGACGTTGTACACAACCCCGGTCATCTATTTGGCCTTCGACGGTATTGCCAAACGCCTCCGCAAGCGGTCGTCCTCGGAACCTGCGGCCACGCCCGTGGGGGAGGATTGGACATGAGTCTCTCGACTCCGTTCATCTATCGCCCGATCGGCACGACCTTGATCACCGTGGCGATCACGCTGGTCGGAGCCCTGGGATATTTTCTGCTGCCTGTTTCGCCACTGCCGCAGGTCGAATTCCCCACGATCCAAGTGAATGCATCGCTTCCCGGTGCCAGCCCCGAGACGATGGGTTCGGCGGTTGCTACTCCGCTTGAGCGGCAATTCGGTCGTATCGCCGGTGTAACCGAGATGACGTCGATGAGCTTCTTGGGCTCGACTTCGATCACGATGCAATTCGATCTGAATCGGAACATCGACGCGGCAGCTCGCGATGTCCAGGCCGCCATCAATGCCGCCAGAAGTCAGTTACCTGCCAATCTGCCCAGCAACCCTACTTATCGCAAGGTGAACCCGGCCGATGCGCCGGTGATGATATTGGCGTTGACGTCAGATACCTACGAGAAGGCCCGTATATATGACGCAGCCTCGACGATCCTGCAGCAAAAGTTGTCGCAGGTGCGCGGGGTCGGGCAAGTGATCGTCGGCGGTGGCGCACCACCGGCGGTCCGCGTCGACGTGAATCCTACCTCATTGAACCATTTGGGATTGGTCCTGGAAGATGTGCGTACCGTACTGGGCACGGCCAACGCCAATCGCCCCAAGGGTCACATCGCGGATGACGATCGAGCCTGGTCGATCACGACCACGGATCAGCTTCTGAAAGCCGACGAATACCGCCCCCTGATCGTGGCCTATCGCAACGGCGCACCCATTCGACTCCAGGATATCGCCACCGTTACGGACGGGGTCGAAGACATCTTTGCGAAGGGGCTCTCTGACGGCAAGCCGGCGGTGCAGATCATCATCTTTCGCCAGCCGAACGCCAATATTATTCAGACTGTCGACCGTGTGCGTGCACTGCTGCCGCGACTGCAGGCCGAAATTCCCGCCGGCATCGAATTGGCCGTGGCGCTCGATCGCACGACGACGATTCGCGCCTCGGTCGAGGATGTGCAGTTTACGCTCGTGATTTCGATCGGCCTGGTGATCCTGGTTGTGTTTTTGTTCCTGCGCGATTTGCGCGCGACCTTCATTCCCAGCATCGTCGTCCCCGTGTCGCTGATCGGCACATTCGGCGTCATGTATTTGATGGACTACAGCCTCGATAATCTGTCGCTCATGGCACTTACCGTCGCGACGGGCTTCGTCGTGGATGACGCCATCGTGGTGATCGAGAACATTAATCGACATCTCGAAGAAGGGATGAAACCACTCGCTGCCGCCCTGCACGGCGCACAGGAAATCGGCTTTACCGTACTCTCGATCAGCGTCTCGCTTGTTGCGGTATTCATACCGATCTTGCTCATGGGAGGAATCGTCGGGCGCTTGTTCCGTGAGTTCGCCGTGACACTGTCTGTCGCCATCGCAGTCTCGATGTTGATCTCGCTGACGACGACGCCAATGATGTGTGCCACGTTGCTAAAAAGCCATGGCAAAGATAGTCATGGCTGGTTCTATCGGGTGAGCGAATGGTTTTTTGATGTCGTTTTGCGGGCCTACGAAATCACGCTCGGATTCGTCTTGCGCCATCAGCGGATTACAATGCTGGTCACGCTGCTGACGCTGGCTTTTACCGTTTACCTGTACGTCATCATCCCCAAGGGTTTTTTTCCTCAGCAAGACACCGGGCGTCTGAGTGGTTCGATCGTGGCCGATCAAAACACGTCGTATCAGGCGATGGAGCACCTGTTGACGCGATTCGCCAGCACCGTCAGCGAGGATCCGGCCGTCGAGGGCGTTATCGCCTTCACCGGCGGTCAAGGCGGAACGGCCAACGCCGGACGCATGTTCGTCAGTCTGAAGGCGCTGGAAGAGCGAAAGATGTCCGCGGACGAGGTGATCGGAAGATTGCGTGGAAAGCTGGCCCGTATTCCAGGGGGCACCCTGTTTCTACAAGCCGTGCAGGACCTTCGCATCGGCGGTCGATCCAGCAGTTCGCAGTACCAGTTCACCCTGCAGGGTGACAACCTGGACGACCTGGTCGAATGCGGTCCTGTCGTGCTGCGCGAGATTCGCAAGCTATCGACCGTGGTTGACGTCAGCACCGATCAACAGAATCGCGGATTGCAAGCATCGCTCGACATCGATCGACTGATGGCGGCGCGGCTGGGCATTACGCAGCAATCGATCGACGACACGCTGTACGATGCATTTGGGCAGCGAATGGTGTCGACGATGTACATGCCACTCAACCAATATCACGTCGTGATGGAGGTCGACCCCGGTTTTCGTCAGGATCCTACAGGCCTGAAGCACATCTATGTCGCCGGCGCCATGCAAGCGGAAGTTCCGCTTAGCGAGTTTTCCAAGTCCTCGACCAAGACCACAGCCTTGGCCGTCACGCATTCCGGCTTTTTCCCCTCGGTCACGATCTCGTTCAACTTGGCGCCGGGAGCTTCACTAGGTGAAGCGGTCGAACAAATCCAGGACGTGCAGCGCGAGCTGGCGCTGCCCGCCACGATCCGCAGCAGCTTTTCCGGTGCCGCCCAGGCGTTTCAGGCCTCGTTGCGAAACGAGCCGATTCTGATTCTCGCGGCCTTGGTCACGGTGTACATCGTCTTGGGAATACTCTACGAGAGCTTCATTCACCCGATAACGATTCTGTCGACGCTCCCTTCGGCCGGCGTAGGCGCGCTACTCGCGCTGATGCTCTGCCGGACGGAATTGAACGTGATGGGCTTGATTGGCATCATTTTGCTGATCGGCATCGTCAAGAAAAACGCGATCATGATGATCGATTTCGCGCTCGAAGCGGAGCGCAAGGATGGCACGCCTCCGGACGAGGCCATATTCCAGGCTTGCATCCTGCGATTTCGCCCGATCATCATGACGACCATGGCCGCTCTATTGGGCGGTCTCCCCTTGGCCCTGGGAACGGGCAATGGAGCCGAGTTACGGCGGCCGCTGGGCATCGCCATCGTCGGAGGCTTGATCTTCAGCCAGGTTTTGACGCTCTACACGACACCGGTTGTGTATCTGTACCTCGACCAATTCCGCCTATGGTGTGCACAATGGCGGCGACGCGCGCCGCATGCCGCAGTCGAGGAACTCGTCGAAGTGTAGCACCGGCCTGGCGGCAATGGATAGATTTTGCCCTTTAGGCCAGACTAAACGCTGCCAGACGCCTTGATAAGTCCCGGTCCACATTCGTATACTGGCGGGTCTTGGCCGGGCCCGCAACCGTGTGAGTGGGCCGTGCGTTGCTATTTGCGAGTCGGAGAGATTTGCCATGACGATGGATAAGAGTTTGCGGATTCAGCTCGGCCTGGTCCGTGCCCGCGGGGTGCTCACACGCGGCGAACGAATCACGAAGCTGCAAGAGGGGGACCGCTGGGCCGACGGACGCAGCCCACTCGGCCTGCCCAAGGTGCGCGTGCTGAAGCTCTCGATGAAAAAGAAAAAGAAAGCCAAGGAAGAGGGTGCCGACGCAGCTGCACCAGGTGCGGCTGCTGCTGCGCCAGCCGCCGGTGGCAAGGCCCCCGCAGGCGGAAAGGCCCCAGCCGCAGCCGCTGCCAAAGCACCGGCCAAGGGCGCCGCAGGCAAGAAGTAAGGCATTCCTCGGGCGTCTTTCCCATCCGTACTCTGCCGCGCGCTGGCGGTACAATAACGGGTCGGTCTACGGCCTACCGCGCCGCAACAACATCCAGGCAATCCTCGCATGCGCGTCACGCTTGAATATGGCAAGACTGGGCTGGCCGTTGAATTGCCGGCGGACCGTGTCGTTCGCTCCTTAGGGTACAAGAACGCTCCGCCGCTCGCCGATCCGGCAGGCGAATTGGCCGCCAAGCTTGCTGCGCCGACCGGGACGCCCCCTTTGCCAGAGCTCGCACGCGGTCGCACAAGCGCCTGTGTCGTAATCAGTGACATCACGCGCCCCGTGCCGAACCGCCTGATCCTATCGCAAGTTCTGCCGATTTTGGAAGCCGCCGGTATACCGCGCGAAAAGATCACCATCCTAGTCGCCACCGGGCTGCACCGCCCGAACGAAGGCGCCGAACTGGTCGAAATGGTTGGCCAAGATATTGTGGATCGCTATCGGATTGAGAATCATCACGGTACGGTACTGGCCGAGCACACGTACTTGGGAGATAGCCCTCGCGGTGTACCGATCTGGATCGACTCGCGCTACGTCGAGGCGGATCTAAAGATCACTACCGGCTTGATCGAACCACATCTGATGGCGGGCTTCTCTGGCGGTCGTAAGCTGATCTGCCCAGGCATCGCGGCACTGGAAACCGTCAAGGTCTGGCACGGGCCGACTTTCCTCGAGCACCCCAAGGCCGATTGTGGCATTCTTGATGGCAACCCTGTTCACGAAGAGAACACCTGGATCGGCCGCCACACGGGCTGCGATTTTATCGTCAATTCCGTGATCGATACGGAGCGCCGCCCACTGGCGCTCGTCGCAGGCGACATGGAACAAGCCTTCCTCGAAGGAGTGGCATTCGTCCGCAAAGTCGTCGTCGACACTGTGCCGGAACCGGTCGACGTGGTCGTCACAAGTTCGGCCGGCTACCCGCTCGACACTACTTTTTACCAGGCAGTGAAGGGACTGACGGGAGCCCTGCCGATCGTCAAGCAAGGAGGCACGATCGTGCTGGCGGCGAGCCTTTCCGAAGGAATTGGCAGTCCCGAATTTCAGCGGCTGTTTGACGAAAACCCCAGCCTGGACGTTTTCGTCGAACGGATCTTGGGGAAGGACTATTTCGTGATGGATCAGTGGCAGCTCGAAGAACTGGCCAAGGTCTGCCGCAAAGCACGTGTCAAGATCGTCAGCCATGGCCTGCCGGCCGCGACGATCAATCGCCTCTTTGTCGAAAGTGCGCCAAGCGTCGAGGCTGCCGTCGCGGAATCGCTGGCCGAGTACGGTCCGAACGCGACCTTGGCCGTGATCCCCAAGGGGCCCTACGTGTTGGCGCAAGTTGCGACGGATTAAACGCCTGACACCGGCGGTACGTCGAAGTCAGTTATCCAGCCTGCTGGTTAAGGTATGAGCGAACGCCTGCTGCCGCCACGATTCCTGTTTCGCTTTTCGGCGCCGTGCCATCATCACGAGCCGCTTTGGTCGGCCGCTGGCGCACAACTTGGCCCTCAGCATCGGCTGCCCAGCATTGCCGACTTGGACGACAGCCCCACGTTCGCCGAGGTGCGGGCCGGCTGGAGCGCCGCGGGCCTGGCGTTTTTCGTGCAGGTGTCTGGCAAACGCCGCCCACCGTGGTGTCGCGAGTCGCGGCCCGACGAGAGCGATGGTTTACGCATCTGGATCGACACCCGCGACACGCACAACATCCATCGAGCGAGCCGTTTCTGCCACCAGTTCATCTTCATGCCGTCCGGCAGCGGGCGCAATCTGGCCGACCCCTACGGCGAGTTGTACTTCATTAATCGCGCACGAGAAAATCCCAAAGCCATCCGCCCCGAAGCACTCAAATCGCGCAGCGAGAAACGGGTCGATGGCTACCTCCTCGAGGCCTTCATTCCGGCGGCCACCCTAACGGGCTGGGACCCAGCCGAACATCCGAAATTGGGCTTCAATTACGCCGTAATCGACCAAGAACTCGGCGAGCAATCGTTCAGCTGCGGCAGGGAGTTTCCTTACCGCGACGATCCCAGTGTGTGGGGAACGCTGGAACTGGCGAAATGATCGAAGCCCGTGAGGAAGCGCGCAATCAGCGGTAGCGGACTACGACGATTCGTCCCCTTTGATGATTCCCAGCACCTGTCCGACATGCACTTCGTCCTCTTCGGCCACGAGCGTCTCGATGAGCGTTCCGCTGGCAGGTGCCGGTAGGTCGACTGTCACGCTATCGGCGGCTAACTCGACTATCCGGTCCCCTTCCGTGACTCGGGCGCCGCGTTTGACTAACCACATACTGAGCGTAATTGGCCGAGTGCCTAATCCAAGTTCCGGCACGACAAGATTGTGGCGCATGGCGTCGACTGCGGAGTATGCGGATCGCTGTGCTGACCGATTGCTCGCGATCAGTTGGTCGCGACTTGTCCGGCCATCTCACGGGCGTGATAGCTCGACCGCACGAATGGCCCGCTGGCTACCTGCGAGAAACCCATTCGCCGCGCGGCCAGCCCCAATTCGTCGAACTCTTCCGGCGGCACGTAACGCACCACAGGCAGATGCTCGGGCGACGGTTGCAAATACTGCCCCAATGTCAGCAGGTCACAGCCCGCGTCGAGCAGATCGACCAAGGTGTCGAGCAATTCGTCATGCGTTTCGCCGAGTCCCAGCATCAGGCCGCTTTTGGTCTTGATCGATGGATCGAGTCGCTTGACGCGCGCCAGCAGTTCGAGCGTCCAGCGGTAGTCGCTTTTGCGGCCACGTACGTCGCGGTACAGCCGCGGCACGGTCTCGGTATTGTGATTGAACACCTCGGGCCGACTGCTTACGACTCGCTCAATGGCCCCAGACTTGCCGAGAAAATCGGGCGTCAAAACCTCCACCGCCGCCCCCGTGCGCTCGCGAACCGCCAGCACGCAGCGATAAAAATGTTCGGCTCCGCCGTCGGCCAGATCATCGCGCGTTACCGACGTAATCACCACGTGTGCCAAACCAAGTCTTGCGGCCGCCTCGGCCACCCGCTCGGGCTCATCATCCACGATCCCCAGCGTTTTTCCCTTCGCGACGGAGCAAAATCCGCATGGCCGGGTGCAGACGTTTCCCAGGATCATGAACGTGGCCGTCTTCTGCGAATAGCACTCCATGCGATTGGGGCACTTGGCGTTATCGCAAACGGTCTCTAACCGTAATTCTTCGAGTAGTCTCGCTGTGAAATGGTTAGCGTTCCCTTTGGGAACGTTACGTTTCAACCACGGCGGTAAGCGCGGACCCGCCGCATCAGGACCCAGATCCGACGGCGTGATGATCGGCAGGTTAACTAGCGCGGGCGGATGTGCCATGTCGTGTACGAGCGTGCGCCAACAGCGCGTGCCCGGTATGAAGGTGATAACGTGGACAGTCGAAGGCCTCGGCCAAATGCCGCACCAATCCTTCGCGAACCCGGGACATTTTAACAGGCTGTTGTCGCTCGATCGCCAATGAACTCATCGCGACGGGCTTCAACGCGCCATGCTGCACCGCCGAAAGGATTCGCCGCGAAGGAGATACGTTCACATAAGCGCCGTAATACGTAGTCCAATTCTTCACGGCCACTCCCACCGCGACAATCTGACCTGTCCGTCCCCACATGCCCAGTTGTCCGTCGGGGGCTTGTCCCTGAAAGCCTACCTCGGACAACGCCGCCGCGATGCCCTGCTGCAAGCGGTCGAGAAATCCGCCCACGTTCCACCCGCAGGCCGCCAAGGGAACGATCGGGTAAATCGCCAATTGACCGGGGGCATGAACCAATGAGCCGCCACCACGATTCACCCAGCGGACGGTCAATCCTTCGCTGGCCAACGTGCGCGGGCTGTAACGAATGTCGATCCGCGAACCATGGCGCCCCATCGTGATGGCGGGCGGATGTTCGCAAATGAGTAGCGAGATGTGCCCATCGCGGCGGGCTTCGGTTTCGTACACCAGCCGCTGCTGCAATGCCAGGCAGGTGTCGAAGTCGACCGAGCCTAACAGGTAGGCAGCCAAGGCTGGCACGGCGGAAACCGGTTGGCGATCAGCAGGTGTCATGGGGGACGCAGCGCGCTAGCCGAGAAACCTATGCGTCAAACGACAATTGCGCGACCTCCGTCACGACTTGAGTCCCGTTTTGCCAGAGAGTAAAAGGAACTTGCGTATCCGCCGGTCGGCATCTTGGCTACTCTAACACCGGACGCGCACCTGTAAAAGACGGAACGACTGGCCAGGCCTTACAGGGACAGACAACCTTAAGGGGACACCGGTTTCGTAACGCGTGCGGCACACCGCAGATCGCAGTCGTCCTACTGACTGCAAAACAGTTCGCTACCTCATGTCAAAGCAAAAACCGACCACCGATCGCGAGCACGACAACGAGCGGGTTGTCAGCCAGAACCGCTCGGCTCGCCACGAGTATGAGGTGATCGATACGCTGGAATGCGGCATCATGCTGGTCGGAAGCGAGGTGAAGAGCCTGCGCACGGGCCATATTTCGCTGGATGAAGCATACGCGCGCGTGAAAAACGAGGAAGTCTGGCTCGTCGGCTGCGACATCCCCGAATATGTGCAGGCCAATCAATTTAATCATGAACCTCGTCGTCCGCGCAAGCTGCTACTGCACCGTCGCGAGATCAAAAAATTCGCCGGCAAGGCCTACGAAACCGGACTAACCCTGGTCCCCTTGAAGATGTATTTCAAAAAGGGAAAGGCCAAGCTACTACTGGGGATCTGCCGTGGCCGCAAGCTGCACGACAAACGCGAAAAGCTCAAAAAACAGTCCGTGCAACGCGACATTCAGCGCGCATTGCGCGGTCGCTAAGGGTAAGGCTGTGCTCCGGACGGTGATCTGAATCCCCGGTGCCACGATTTCACTCCTATTGCTCACGGGGCGAACTCGATTCGGGTCGGCCTCGTAAGTACAACCGTGTATCCGCGCGCACGATGCCGACACTGGCTGAGTTCGGGCCGGCAAACTCAGCTTGTCGGATCGAGGTAACATGTTATCTTCAAAGACCTTGTTTCGATCTGACCGACGCGACGTACAGTCTCAGCACTAGGCGAAAAACGAGTTTCCGGCATGCTGCAAGTCAAAGATCTCAAAAAGTCGTTCCCCCAGCCCGACGGCACGCGGCTGCCGATTTTGGACATTCCCGAGTTCAGTGTCGCCGCGGGTGAGCAAATGGCCCTGATGGGGCGTAGCGGCTGCGGCAAGACGACATTGCTGCACATCATCGCCGGCATAAGCCGCCCCGACTCGGGACTGGTTCAATTGGGCGGCTGTGACATTCATCGCCTTTCGGAACATGGCCGGGACCGTTTTCGGGCCGACAACATCGGCTACGTCTTCCAAACCTTCAACCTTTTGCCCGGCTTCTCGGCCTTGGAAAACGTCCTTTTGGGCATGAGCTTTACCGGTGGCCGAGTGGACGAACCCCGTGCCCGATTGCTGCTTTCCCACGTCGGTCTCGCACATCGGCTGACGCACAAGCCGGCCATGCTGTCGGTCGGGGAACAGCAGCGCGTGGCCGTGGCCCGGGCGATGGCCAATCGGCCGAAGCTGCTGCTGGCCGACGAGCCCACCGCAAACGTCGATACTCGCCATCAACAACAAGTGATCGATCTAATACGCACTTCGTGTACCGAGGAAAACGTAGCACTGGTGCTGGTCACGCACACTCCCGAAGTGAGCGAGCAATTCGCGCGTGTGGACCATCTCGATCAACTCAACCAGGCCGTGGTGACAGCATGAGCTTGTGGAAGATTGCCTGGCGCAGCATCCAGCAACGAGCATTGGCTTCGACCCTGACGGCACTGAGCATGGCGCTTGGCGTGGCGCTTGTCGTCGCCGTGCTGGTGGCTCAGGGGGTGATCCGCGATTCATTTACGCGCGGCGCTGGTGGCTACCACCTGGTGGTCGGCAAGAAGGGGAGCCAGTTACAACTGGTCCTCAATACGGTCTATCACTTACAGGACCCGATCGAGAATGTGCCCTACTCGTTCTACAAAGAATTCGTCAACACCCCGGGCCATTCCGGACGTTTCGCACCCTATGTGCAAGTGGCGATTCCCTATTGCCTGGGTGACAACTATGAGGGCTTTCGTGTAGTCGGCACCGTGCCCGCCTTGTTCGACGAGTTCGAATATGCTGGAGGCAAGAAGTACGAATTCCAGTCCGGCGGCCGCAACTTCGAGCAAGAGCACTTCTTCGAGGCGGTGATCGGTTCAGCCGTGGCCCACAAGACTGGTCTTAAGGTAGGGGATGAGTTTCAGCCCACCCACGGTTTGTCCAACGAGGGGGATGGGCACAAGCACGATGCGTTTAAGATCGTCGGCATCCTCAAGCCGACAGGTACGGCCAACGACCGCGCGCTGTTCATCAACATGGAGGGTTTCTTTTTGCTCGACAAGCATGCCAAGCCGGTCGACGAAGTCGCGGCCGCGCATGGCGACGAACACCATGACGCCGAAGACGCCCATCATCACGACGAGCACGCCGAACACGATCACGATGATGGAGCAATGCCTGCCGCTGACGTGGGCGAACAAGACGCCAACCATCCGGCCCACGACGACCACGAGCATTCAGACGCCGCGAAGCCGGACGCTGATCATCATCATGACGAGCAGCCGGGCGAAGCCCATTCGCCCCACGATGCCGTGGGCGGAGGAGCAGAGCATTCCGAGCATGATCATGCCGCCCACGACCCTGCCGCCCCGGATCATGACGCGCATGCTGGCGATGATCACGATCATGATGCCCACTCCCACGTGCGACATGATCACGATGCTCATGACCACACAGGCCACGATCACGAGGGACACGATCATCACCACGAACCTCTGCCAGACGATCAGCGCGAAGTGACGGCCATTTTGGTGCTGGCATCCGACGACTTTAGCGCCGAAGGACTGCGTACTACAATCAACGAGGGCGAGGTTGCTCAGGCCGCCTCCCCCATTCGAGTTATCAACGACTTCTTTAAGACGATGGTCAGCGGAGTAACAATCGCCCTGTTGGCGCTAACCGTGCTGATTATCGTCGTGGCCGGAGTCGGCGTGATGGTGAGCATCTATAATTCTATGAACGATCGCCGTCGCGATATCGCCGTGATGCGGGCTCTAGGGGCGGGTCGCGGCACGGTTTTGTCAGTGATCTTGTTCGAATCGATCCTGCTGTCGCTCGGCGGTGGTTTGCTCGGCTTTGTGCTAGGTCACACCTTGGTAGGTGTGCTCGGGCCCATCGTCGAGGCATTTTCAGGCGTCACACTCGGTTTTATGCAGTTCGTCTCGTATGAGTTAATCTTAATTCCAGGCCTGATCGTACTGGCGGCGCTGACTGGCTATTTGCCCGCGATGAGTGCCTATCGCACCGACGTGGGCAAAGCGCTGTCGGCCAGTCCGTAAAATAGCTGTGGGCAGCACCGGTCCGCAAAAAGAATGTTTCTCCTCCAGGAGCCTGCCGTGAATACGTCATTCGTTCGCTCGTGGGCACTTGTTTTGATCGCCGCCATCGCAATTGCTCCCGCGCCGTTGCGAGCGTGTCCGTTTTGCAGTGCGGTGTCGATGACGCTCGGCGAAGAGTTGAAAACGTCCGACGCGGCCGTGATAGCCACGCTGGTCGATCGGCCAGCTTCGTCTGACCCCGCCGGCGGTGCGCCGGTGAAGAGCAAGTTCAAGATCACCAAAATCCTCAAGGGAGAAAAGCTGCTGGCCGGCAAGCCGGAGATCGAGATGCTCTATTTCGGCTCGCAAGATCCGGGAGCCACATTCCTGTTGTTCGGCGTCGATCCGAAGGAACTGGCCTGGGGCACGCCGACGGCTCTCTCTGAGCGCGGCCTGGCGTATATCGAAAGGGTTGCCCAGTTGCAGGACAATTCCACTGAGCGTTTGGCTTTCTTCCAGGAGTATTTTGAGGACGCGGATCCTCTCCTTTCGAGCGATGCCTTCAACGAGTTCGCCAAGGCGCCCTACTCCGATGTCACGCAGCTCAAAGAGCAAATGCACCGCGACAAGTTGATCGAGTGGATCAAGGACGACAAGGTGCCGGCCAGCCGGCGTCGACTCTATCTGACGATGCTCGGCACCTGCGGCCAGCCCGACGACGTACCGCTGATTGAAGGCATGATCAAGACCGACGACCGCCAGGTGCGCAGCGCGCTCGACGCGATGATCGGATGTTATCTCAGTCTGCGTGGTGCCGACGGCCTGCCGCTGATCGAGGACCTGTTTCTGAAAAACGACAAATCCGAATACGTCGACACGTATTCGGCCATTGTGGCCCTGCGTGTGTTGGGTCAAGAGACGACCCTGATCCCCAAGGATCGGTTGGTCGCCGCCTTGCGGAATATGCTCGATCGACCACAACTGGCCGACCTTGTGATACCGGATCTGGCACGATGGCAGGACTGGGGCGCAATGGACAAGTTGGTCGATCTGTTCAAAAACGCCAACGAGGAATCGTCCTGGGTCCGCGTGCCCGTCGTCCAGTTCCTGCGAGCTTGCCCTGACCCCAAGGCTCAGGAATACCTCGTCGAATTGGCCAAGATCGACCCAGATGCCGTGAAGCGGGCGACAAACTACTTGATGTTGCCAGGCGCGTCGGGCGCCCCCGCGCCGGTAGCCGCCGCGACGAGTGACTCGAAACCAGCCGCCGAGCCCGCAGCATCGGTTGCGACCCAATCGGCATCAGGCGGAGCTGAACAGCAGGCGCCTGCGGAAGGTGCTGTGACGGCGAACGATGGCGCGTCCGGCAAAAAACCTGCTACGTCAGAATCCTCCGGAATCAATGCCGAGGTTTCGGCGACCAAGCCCGATTATGCGACGGGGCCTGCCGCCGAGGCCGTCGCTATTGGTGCGTCGGCGGACGCGAACGGATCCGCATCGAGTCCCAGGGATAAATCAAAGTCCGAAGATATCACGCCAGCAGAGAGCGACAAACAATTCCCGGATCGGGCCGCCAGCCGCAGCGCAACGACACCGATCGGCGTGAAATCCGACTGGACCCTAGTGGCGGTGATCTTTGCCGCGATCGCGGCCGGATCGATTTTCTTGTTCCGCCGACATTAGAATGAAACGTGGGATAATTATGATGACAGGCGTGGGGCTTGGGAGCCTTGGTTTGTCGATCAACCGGGTTGCGACAAAGGTTGTGGTATGAGCGTCGATGTAGCGTCCCGCGTGTCTGATGTCACGATGGAAGACTACGCGCACTATCGTGCGCTCAGCGTGCTGGCCGTCGTCAGCTGCCTGCTCAGTGTATTATCCGTCGCTGCCTTTCTCAGCTGGACGCTGCTGGTAATACCCGCGTTGGGACTCCTTACGGGCCTCGTCGCCGTGCGTCGCATTCATGTCAACGCAAGTGAACTTACTGGCAAGCGCATCGCGTGGGCGGGCGTGTTACTAAGTCTGTTGATGCTCTGCGGCGGCGGCGGCTACCTAAGCTATGAATACGCAGCCGAGTTACCACCGGGCTATGAACGATTGAACTACGCTCAGCTTCAGCCCGACGCCGAGGTTCCAGGTGAAATCTATCCTCCCGACATCACCGAATATGACGGGCACCGTATTTTCATTAAGGGCTATGTCTACCCCGGCAAGCAAACTTCCGGAATCAAGCAGTTCGTGCTGTGTCGTGATAACGGAGATTGCTGCTTTGGTGGTCAGCCCCGGTTAACGGATCGAATCTTGGTAAATCTTGATGGGCCGCTGACACTCGAATATACGACACGGCAACGGCATGTGGCCGGTACGTTCCGCGTTGAACCGGGCCAAGCCGTGGATGGGCTCAGCGGCGTGATCTATCACCTCGACGCGGATTATCTGAAGTGAGAATGCCCGGCACGCAAATCTGGTGTGCAGCAATGCTTTTGTCAGCGTTGCTCTTGGCCGTGGGGTGCGAGGAGAATCGCAGCCCAGCGGCCGTCGAACGCTCTTCCAAACCGACGACCGATTCTGCACCACAATCGACCGCCGGGATGGAGACGGCCGAGGCTGCGTCTGCCGAGGGGGATACCGTACCGTCGAGTCCTGAGGTTCCGGAACCGAAGGCCGCCCCCGTAGAAACGACGTCCGCGGCACCGCAGAATATCACGTTCGATACGCTGAAATTCCCCTTGGAAAAGAATGACGATTATCAGCGGTCCTTGCTGACGCCCGCGATCGCATCGCTTGATCACCGTCCGGTCAAATTGCGTGGCTACATCCTGCCCAGCTTTCAGCAGTCGGGACTCACGCAATTCGTGCTGGTCCGTGACAACATGCAATGTTGTTTCGGTCCCGGCGCGGCCTTGTACGACTGCGTCGTGGTGAATATGAAACCTGGCAAGACCGCGGACTTCACGGTGAGGCCGGTGGCAGTCGAAGGGACATTTGAATTGCGTGATTACAAGGGCCCTGATGGCAAGTTCCTGGCCATCTATCATCTCGACGGCGATGCCGTGCGGTTTTAATGACATATTCAGTGCTCTCGCCGGCGCTGCTTCTCTTAGGTGTGCAGGTTGTAGTCGCCTGCCCCTTTTGCACGGCGGTTAAGCCCAGTCTTGGCCAGCAACGCGACGAGGCGACGGTCACATTATTGGCCGACGTCGCCCGCAGCGAGGCAGGAAAGTGGTATCTCACTATTCAGAAGATCTTCACCGGCGCAGACCGGCTGCCGAATCCGCGGCACCTGACCATTGATGTGGCCAATATTTCTGGCGGTAGTGGTGTCAAGGCGGGGCAGCTCGCCCTCGTCCTGGCGACGCCCGAGGGCCCCGAGTCGAAGTCGGCATGGCAGATCATACCGCTCGATGAGACCAGCTACGCATACGTGGCGCGGTCACCTTCGGAGCGTTTGCCCGCGGCCAAGCGATTGCCTTATTACGCAGAATATCTCGAACACGCGAATCCGCTGATCGCCGAGGATGCCTATCGCGAGTTTGGTAACGCATCGTACGACGAAGTAGCACTTGTCACGGATCGGCTTCCGTTTGCCGCATTGCGACGTGCGATCGAGGATCCGCACGTTCCCGAGGCGCGTCAGGGCTTTTACGGATTGGCGCTCGGTCTGGCAAAAAGCGCAGCGGACCGCCGCGCCAATGAAACCGTCTTGCAGCGCTTGATCGATGCTGACGCCGACGACTTTCGGGCCGGATTCGATGGTGTGTTGGGGGGCTATCTCATGCTCACCGGCACGCCAGGGCTTATCCACGTCGAAAAGCAGTTGCTTGCCAATCCCCAAGCGCGGTCGGGCGACCTGAGACATGCGGCGACGGCGCTGCGCTTCGTCCACGAGTTTGACCGGGGCGTGATTCCGGACGCAGACCTGCGACGGGCCATGCGGCGACTGCTGACGCGACCCGAGACCGCACCAGCGGCAATTATCGACCTAGCGCGTTGGCGAGATTGGGATTGCCTGAACGATGTTGTGGCACTGTTTAGCCGCGCGGAGTTTACTGATCCTGCGACAACGGCAGCCGTCGTTGGTTATTTGCTTGCTTGTCCACGACCGGCAGCTGTGGCGGCCCTGACGCGACTACGTGAACAAGACCCCCAGCGCGTAGCTGACGCCGAAATTCAAGGAATTTTGCCCGCCGCCAGCCATTAGCGGTCGTCGCCATGCGGCGAGTTATTTCGCAATCGAGGGAGCATTTCCGCTCGATGCGGTGAATTGAGCCATCGCGGCTTCTCTTTCCGGTTACACCGTGAGCGACTATAGTGTCGTTGCCATGCAAAAGTATGTCGTCCGCTACGGGGTCATGCGCACCTTGGGGGTCTTCAGCACCAGCCGAGGCGATGTCTTTACGCGCGGTGCCCGCGTGATCGTACGGACCGATCGTGGGCTGGAAGCCGGCGAAGTGCTCTGCGTGGCAACCGAAGAAACCACCGGCCAGTTGCAAGACCCGCAACGCGGACAAATCCTGCGTCTGATGACCACCGACGACGAGCACGAGTTGTCGCGGATGCACGGTCAGGAGCGCGCCGAGTTCGAGAGCTGCCGCCGCGTCGTCAACGAGCTGAAGCTGCCCATGAAGCTGGTCGACGTCGAACACGTGTTTGGCGGAGAGCGAGTGGTGGTGTACTTTTTGGCGGAGAATCGGGTCGATTTTCGCGTCCTGGTGAAAACGCTTGCTAGCGAATTCCAAACCCGCATCGAGATGCGGCAGATCGGCGTCCGCGACGAGGCCAAACTGCTTGCAGACTACGGCGATTGCGGCAAGCCGGTGTGCTGCAATACGCATCTGTCGGAGATGCCGCCGGTATCAATGAAGATGGCGAAATTGCAGAAGGCGACGCTCGACCCGACCAAGATTTCCGGCCGCTGTGGCCGCCTGAAATGCTGCTTGCGATATGAGTTCGACACCTATGAGCAATTGCAAAAGGACTTGCCGGCGGTGGGGTCGAACGTAGTTACGGCCAAGGGGCGGATGCGTGTCTTGGCGCACGAGATTCTCGCCAACCAATTGTTGGTGGAAACTGAGGACCGTTTGCGCGTCCTGATTCCTGCCGGTGATGTGCTGAGCGTGCTCGATTCCGGCGCTCGCAACAATTAATTTTCCCTCGCCTGACCCACGAAGTTCCTCAATCCGCTACATCCTCCGGTCGACGTCCAATATGCTGCGGGATCGACACCCAGAGATTTAGACACCAACCTCAGGGCCTCACTCGGCCAAGACCCGTCAGGCGGCCCAACAGGGTAGCCTGCGTCAGGCCAAGTTGATAATGCAATAGGCCACTGGAAAGATATTGGCGACACCATGTCAGACGCTGCGAACACGCTCGCCGAGTTGCTGCGCGAAGACAAGCGATACCAGCGATCGGCGTATTTATTTGTCTTCGACGCGCTGAACTACGCTCATTCCGTCTTGGAACTGGGCGGACAAAAGGGAGCCGAAGGGGACGAACCGTCGCCAACCTCGGAACGGCACCTGACCGGTCAGGAACTATGCGAGGCGATCCGCCTCTATGCGCTCGACCAATATGGCTACATGGCCAAGGTTGTGCTCGACAGTTGGGGAGTTCATACCACCGGGGATTTTGGTGAGATCGTGTTCAATCTCATCCGCGTGGGACTAATGCGAAAAACGGACGACGATCGCCGGGAAGATTTTGACGATGTGTTCGATTTCGAGAGTGGGCTGAGACAAAGCTTCCAGATCACACCGCCGGAATAAGGTTCCCGGCCGTCAGTTAGTAGTACAGAGTACGCCTCACCGGGACCTTCTTCATATGGCTGCTAAGCGCAATCGGCGAGGCAAATCTTCCGCAGCCAACCAGAGCGGCCGTGCCAAGGTATCAGCGAAGCCGGCGCTAGTCGCGATTTCAAGCGAGGAAACGCCCAGCGCAGACAAGCCGTCGTGGATCAGCTCAACACGGCCCAATCCGCCACGGCAGCATTTCTGGTTTCTGGTCGTTAGTGCCGTGGCGTCGGGGTCGTGGATGGTGTTTCTGCTCGCTATGGCGATGCGTGGTTAGTAGTGCCGGACTGTTACATACCCAACGCAAGCCACCGTCATATCACACGCCTTTTCCTCCTTCTGCCATTTCCGCCTCACGCGATTTAGCGCTTGGGGCCTGAATAATATCGTGACGTGTCGTTGAAAAGCGTCCGATGCCCCGTGCTGCGCAACTGCTGATTGCCTTGCGAACTCGACTGCGCACGGACCGGAGCAGCTTGTCGTTGCAACTGGGAAATGGCGCTACTTTGTCGCCGATTGAAATTATTTTGGTCGAGTTGCGGCCGCACCAGGCTTTGGTAATTCGTGGCGGCTGCTGAGGGATTGTTCACCAAATTCATATATAGGGGCTCACCGAGGGGCGACGTGTCGACGCCCCTTCAAACGGTCGTTGGGGACGATTCTGTCCGCTGGCCGAACGGCTCGCGACAAGCAACATGACAACCGACAACATGAGGGCAATACGCATTCGTGCTCCTTTTGCGCAGAGAATTTCTAACCGTAGAAAAGCGCACCCTAACCAAAGGTGGACCCAACGCGAGTGAGAGGGTCACGCCCAGCCCGCGAACGAATGTTCGTGGTACCAGGCGACTGATCCAAACCGACTCTACTCGGCGGCTACAAACACCACTACTGAACGGCGCGTGAGTTTGTGCTGAGCATTCGATGTAGTTTGTATTCGCTCCCCGTCGAGCGCGTGCGAGTCTGCGCGTCGACCCTGTGGCTTTGTCAAACGCACATCCGTCGGCATGTCACGGGCGGCCGTGCAACCACTCCTGCGAATCGACCTGCCGGATACCGCTAGCACGTGGCGCCTCGGTTTCTCACGAAAATCTAGCGCGACTCTCATCTCCGGAAAATGGGATCCGCCGATGATTACACTAGGCAGGCGATTAGGATGTCGTCGCAAGAAACCCTCTCAAGGAAGCGAGTCTCATGGTGAACTTCGACGCGGTCATCGTTAGCGATTTGCACTTGGGCGCGCGCAACAGGCGGGGTAATGACTTCCTGCGTTTCCTGCACACGATTCGATGACAGCGATTGGTCCTGGCCGGCGACTTGTTCAACGATTCACGTCTACGTGGATTGCAGGAGCGAGACGTGCAGATCGTGGAGTTGCTGAGACGGTACACTAAACACGTTCGCGTTGATTGGGTCGTCGGCAATCATGACCCGTCTCCAACCTGGTTCGCCGCGTTGCTGGGAATCGAGGCGCAAGAGGAAGTCATCTTGAACGTCGGTGCCGCGCAGTACCTGGTGTATCACGGGCACGGCTGGGATCCTTCGCTTAGTTGGCCACAACTCGAAGTCGACACGGCGGACGCTGTTTACTTCGCGTGCCAATGGCTCGACTCTTCGCATCGTCTGGCGCGACGCCTTAAACGCACGTCAAAGCATTTCTTCCATGTGACCGATGTCCTCCGTCGGCGAGCCATCGACGAAGCGCGCCTGCGAGGCGTGGCCGGTGTTATCCTGGGCCACTCGCACCTGGCGTGTGACGTACGTAGCGCGGACGTTCACTATTTGAACTGCGGATGCTGGACAGAAAAGCCTTTGTCGTTTGTTGGCATCTCGGGCTCGACAGCGCGAGTTTACGATTGGGATCCTGTGGCACGTACGCCGCTGCCGCGCAGTCTGACGCCGCTTGATGCCGAGACACTTCTGAATTCCTGTGCCTAGCGTTCGGCAACGAGACACAAATTACCGCGATCAGGGGAAGGAATTCGACGGGTGATTCGTATTCCAGCGCCTCCTGGATGCCTTGTCCGTCAGGCCCGGCGGCGCCGTCGCGGGGCGTCCTCCTCTATTTTTCCCATACTGCGCCAACGGACTCCTAGGGCGCCAATGTCACGCACCCCTTTTGCCTAAACGGGGCAAGATTTTCGAAAAACCTTATTTCTTAAAAAAGCGTCATGGTGGGTCAACGTACAGCCCACGATGAGGGGTTTTTCATGGGGCCAGTGTGATCACACCCTCCGAGGTGTGGAGTGAGAGCAGCGCAAAAGCCTTGAAGTGAACACCCCTTACGATAATTGCGTCCATCGCACAGTTCCTTCGCGTCTCGGCGATATCCGTTGCATCTTGCGCGCCATAAATGGCTGCCGCGCTGGCGGGCTTGCGACGGCGCGGCTGCCTTGGTGGTTGACGACGAGGATCAAATCTATACCGTGGCACCAAGCACTCTACGGGGGATGAAACCCTAGCGCGTCGGGGTTGGAGGACGCGCGCTTCAATGAGGAGTCCTCGTGATGAAGAAGTTCACTGCTATTTGTGCCCTGCTGTTGGTTCTCGCCATGGCCGTTCAAGCCGACGCTGGTTTGCGCCGTTGCCGTGGCGGCAAGTGTGGCAAGGCTGCCTGCGGCGCGTGCAAGTAAAGCACTCGCGCATGCCCTGTGCGATCCGGTTGGATCGCGGCGTTCGTGCCGCGATCCAACCCGGTTTTCGCCCAGGCGCGATCAGCATGCGACGGACCCCTCTGAGGCGCAGCTCTTGTGCCATTTCGGTCGCTTGAGTTGCAGGCCCACCACAGTCGCTGCTGGGACCCGGTCCCAGAATCCCGATCGCCGAGGCTCCGTGCACCATCCCAGGCGAGTGGCCCGCCACCAGGGTCTTTGTTCGAGGCTGGGCACGCCTTGACGGCTTGTGGCGGGCAATTCCTGGCCCCCGTAGCGCCCCAGGCTATATCGTCCCACCTGGGCCCACCGGGCCGAAACGCCTAAGAGAGGTCTAAGCTTGCCCACCGCTCACGCGGCACGACCACGCGAAGCGGTGTTAACCCCCTTGCGGATGGCGTACTTACCACCGAACGAGGATTGCCAACCCGGCCCGCGATGGGCTAGAATCCTGGTTTTCGCCCAAGTTGGCCTACGGCTACCTCTAATGCTCGCCCCGGCTGCTGGTTCCGGCCAGCGTCGACGGGTCAGGCACGTATGGTAGGAGTGCGCCAAAACCCCGCTGGGCCAGCGGCGGGGGATGGGCCGTGGGTTTGCGCGCGGGGCAAGCCCCGTCGTTTGTTCGTTCACACGTAAGAGATCGCGAATGTTCGAGTCGTTGCAAGATGGCCTCAGTTCGGCGCTGCGGACTCTGAGCGGGAAAGCCCGGCTCACTGAGTCCAACATGCGCGACGGGCTGCGCCTGGTGCAACAGTCGCTGCTCGAGGCCGACGTCAGCTTTCCGGTCGTCAAGCAGTTCATGGACCGAGTCAGCGAGCAGGCCGTAGGGGAACAAGTCCTCAAGAGCCTCCGCCCCGACCAACAAGTAGTAGGCATCGTCTACAACGAGTTGGTCAATCTGATGGGTCCGGTCGACCATTCGCTGCACCTCAAGCCCGATTTGACCGTGCTGATGATGTGCGGTCTGCAAGGCTCGGGCAAAACGACGACCTGCGGCAAGTTAGCGCGCCTGTTGATCGAGCGTGGCCGTAAACCAATGCTCGTTGCGGCGGACTTACAGCGTCCCGCGGCCGTTCACCAATTGCAGGTACTCGGCGAACAGATCGGCGCACCGGTTTACGTGGAAGAGGGTGCGAGCGATCCCGTGGCCGTCTGCCAGAATGCGCTCAAACAAGCCAAATCCCAAGGCGCCGAGGTTCTGATCTTGGACACGGCCGGCCGTCTGCACATCGACGAAGAGTTGATGCAGCAGCTGCAGCGTATCGATCGCCGGGTCAATCCCGATCAGGTTTACCTGGTGGTCGACGCCATGACCGGCCAGGACGCCGTCAATAGCGCGAAGGCCTTTAACGAGGCGCTCGAGCTCGACGGCTGTATTATGACCAAGCTCGATGGCGACGCCCGCGGCGGCGCAGCCCTGAGCGTAAAGGCCGTCACCGGCGTGCCGCTGAAATTCATGGGAACGGGCGAGCATTTGGACGCGCTCGAAGAGTTCCACCCAGACCGCATGGCCAGCCGTATCCTGGGCATGGGGGACGTGCTGACACTTGTCGAGCAGGCGCAGCAAAAGTTCGACCAGGACGAAATGCAGGAGCAGGAGGAACGGCTCCGCCGCGGAGAGTTCACTCTGGACGACTTCCGCAAACAGCTCAGCCAGATTGGCCGCCTCGGCCCTCTGAACAAGGTAATGGGTCTGATCCCCGGCATGGGCGGCCTACAAAAAATGATGGGGGATGCCGACGCCGACGGCGACATGAAGCGCCTGGTCGGCATTATCGATTCGATGACCGCCGAGGAACGTCGCAACCCTTCCAAAACGATCGACCAAAGTCGCCGACGCCGCATCGCCGTGGGCGCCGGCGTCGAACCGGCCGAAGTCAATCAGCTGGTCAAGCAGTTCGACGGCATGGCCGACATCATGAAGCGGATGGCCGGCATGGGAATCCGCGAACGGATGCGGGAGGTGCAGCAACTGCAGCGAGGTGGCTTCCTCGACCCAGGTTCGTCATTGGCTCGACAGAAAAAAGGCACCGGCAAGCGCCTTTCCGCCCAGGAACGCACCAACCTGAAAAAACAACGCGAGAAGGAAATGCGGCGACGCAAACGGGATGGCAAGCGAGAGCGCGGCGGCAGTAGTCCGGAGCAGAACGGAAATCCGCGAGGCTTTTAGCAAACTTGTGGGCAATCGCAGCTGCTTGGGACGAACCCCGGCGAGCCAAGTGCAATTGAGTTGAAATGTGAGGTTTTGCGGTCTCGATCGCAAAATAAAGAAGTAACCAAGGCGACGGATTAATTCAGGAGGACCTAGTGGCAGTCAGAATTCGCATGAAGAAGATGGGGCGGAAGCATCGGCCGTTCTTCCGCATTTGCGCGGTCGACTCGCGCAGCCCGCGCGACGGCAAAGTCATTGAAGAATTGGGGACTTATGATCCGCTCGTGCCGGATGTGGACGCCCGCGTGCTATTAAATCCGGAGCGGGTTTCGTACTGGCTATCCGTCGGTGCCAAGCCAAGCGTCAACGTCAACGTATTCATTAAGAAATACGGCCCGGAAGGCACGCACCTGGAAGTGCAGACGGCCGCCCGCGAACGGTTGGCGCTGCCGAAGCAGGTACCTCCTGCGCCGGAACCTGTCTTCGTTTACTCGCCAAAGTCCGCCGAAGAGCCGAGGGCAGAAGCGACGAGCGAAGAGCCAGCAGCCGCCGAAGCTACCACGGAGCCGGCAGCGACTGAAGCCGCTTCGGAATAGTATTTAGGCGCGACCACATCGCCACGATACAGAGACCGCGACACTTTACACCGCAATGATGATGTGCCATGCGTTTCGACGTGCTGACCCTATTTCCGGAGATGTTTCCGGGCTATCTGGGCCAAAGCTTGTTGAATCTTGCGATCCAGCGAGGGCTGGTCGACGTGCGGCTGCACAACATTCGCGATTGGACGCATGACCGCCATAAAACGGTCGACGATCGGCCGTTCGGCGGTGGGCCAGGCATGGTGCTGAAGGTTGAACCTGTAGTGGAATGTGTCGAGGCCGTGCAAGCCCAGGCCGAAGAGGCAGGGCACGTGATCATGCTGACGCCGCAAGGCCGCCGGCTCGATCAAAGCGTTGTTGAGGAGTTGGCCGCCAAGCGGCGGTTGCTGCTATTGTGCGGCCGGTACGAGGGTTTTGACGAACGGGTGCGACAGATCCTCGCCCCCGACGAGGTTTCGATCGGTGATTTCGTGCTCAACGGCGGCGAGGTCGGGGCAATGGTGCTTATCGACACCGTGATTCGGCTGGTGCCAGGTGTGCTGGGAGACGAGGAGAGCAATCAACAAGATTCATTTACCGGGAAGCAACGACTTTTAGAGTTTTCGCAGTACACGCGTCCGCGCGAATTTCGCGGGTATGAAGTGCCAGAGATTCTGCTCAGCGGCGACCACCAGGCCATCGCTCGCTGGCGCGATCAACAACGTATCGAGCGGACAAATCATCGCAGAGCCGCAGCCACACGATCGCCCGGCCCCGTAGCCGATCCGATCACCACTACACAGGATACCTCGCCGAGCACCCGGTAAAACGAACCAAGCCCGGGCAATGAATTCAGTCTGCCCAGGTCAAGCGCCGCGCTCGGCATAAAGAAATACCTTAGAAAGGACCATTAAAAATGAGCCAACAATTACTCGCCAAGGTGGAAAAAAGCAGTCTTCGTGAACAAGTCCCCGAGTTTCAGATCGGCGATACCGTGGACGTACACACGCGAATTCTGGAAGGCGACAAAGAGCGTATCCAGATCTTCAATGGCGTAGTTATCGCCCGTAGTGGATCCGGCACACGCGCAATGTTCGTCGTACGTCGCATCGTGCAGGGGGAAGGGGTTGAGCGGAAGTTCCCGCTGCACTCCCCGCGGATCGCCAAGGTCGAAGTTAAGCGATCCGGCATTGTGCGTCGTGCCAAGCTGTACTTCCTCCGCGATCGCATCGGCAAGGCCGTGCGCCTGCGTGAGCGGCGTGGAGCGAAGCAGGATAGCGCGGAATAACTTCCGCATCGTCAATCGGCACAAGGAAGCCCGCGACGTCTTTGGCGGCCCTTCAATGCGACGTCGGGCAGTAACGCGCGATATCGTTGGTTACACGCGGCCAGTTCGTTCGCTCGTCAGCCGAAACTTGGGCAACGATTTCCTCATGGATTCCGTTCATTCACGCGGCGGGCAGCATGCGTTTTCTGAACTTTCTCCGACGCTTCATGGCCGTGAGAACTCTTGGGCAGCGGGGCGAGGACGCCGCAGCGAGATTCCTGCGCCGTCGCGGCTATAAAATTGTGGCACGTGGCGACCGCGCGGTCTTGGGAGAATTGGACTTGGTCGCGGTTGACGGTCGCACGATCGTCTTCGTGGAAGTGAAGACCCGTGAGTCCCACGACAAGGGGCACCCGGCTGATGCCGTTGACCGGGAAAAACAACGCCGGCTCAGCCGTTTGGCCGTGGCGTACCTGCGCCGCCACGATCTATTGGAGCAGCAAGCACGGTTCGACGTTGTCGCCGTTACTTGGTCACGCCACGCTCGCCGGCCGGTGATCGAACATTTCCAGCACGCCTTCGAGGCCACGGGCTGGAGCGGGATGTTCAGCTGAGGCCGCGCGGCACGTCCCCGTCCTGCCGCGCGGCGTTATTCTCCGGCAAGCATCTCGTGCCGGACGGGGACATTCCCGTCCGGATAATTCTGGCGCTGCCATTTCATGGCGGATCCGTGCGTTGGACTCGCTACAGCCGACTACAAGCCGTAATGTCGACGACGGCGATTTTTCATGCCGCCAGTCGGCTTGATGACGTTATGCGACGAGGAGCGGGCCGCCACTGGCGCGATTCGCTTTTCAAAGCCCTTTCGCAATCGCTTGGGAACGCGGCGATCAATCGATTCGTCGTGCGAGAATTCAAACTGGTCCTTTGACATTAGCTTTCTCCTTACTTTCAAAAGCTGTGGTGTTTCCTACCGCCTGTCTGGCCTTGACCAACCCGGCCAAACGACGGCACTTCGCATTCCGCCCTCCCGAACGAAGCAGCGGACCCGCCAAACAGGTTGCAGGGCCTTCCTAGACGCCAGCCGTCGCGTATGGGCGTGACGTCTGACGCGATGTCTTGGCTCTGCAGTTCCGATTTGGCTGCCCTTGGTAAAGCAACGAACATGCCAAGCCTGCTGGCGACCTGAAAGAACCGAGACTTCGCGAAAATGCCGTGAAAACGGGTCATTTTGCGTTCAGATTTGGTCGCAAGACTTGATCGCGCGCGCGAGCGCTTCCGCGTCTTGGTGAAAGTCACGTCGCATGACGATAAGCGCAGTCTGCGATTTGTGTTAGAGCGGAGCCCAAGGCCGTCCCGCTCAGTCTGGCAAAGGCAATCGCGCGCTGCCACACGCCTTAAATCACTGCCTGCAAGTAACTTATGGCGCGGTCACAAAAACGGTGATGCGTTTCACCAAAATGGTGAAATCACCGGACCGCTCCGCCGGCGGTCCCACGTCCTATGTCCGGTTCTGTTCGCACGGCCCACAATCGAGCGAGCGAACGCCGTCACGGATTAAAACTCACCCCGGAACCGTCGCATGCCGCGGCCTGACGCGTGGGTTGCGCCGATGCCACTGCCGTTTTATTTAGGACGCGATCAGCGCAGCGCGCAAAAAACGCATCCTCTTTAGTTGTCGTTAGTTATATATCTAATGTCGAACAACCTTTGAGTGTATTGTGCCATCGCGGCGCGGACCTGGTCCGAACGCCGCGCGTGCCGAGCCTTCGCTCCAAAACAAATACAAATATCGGCGCGGGCGCGCAATCGAGCGCGAACTTGCGTTTAAAGACTGTTCCGAGTCCCGTGCCGCGCGAGCGACTAACCATTCGTCGCCCGAGTAAGCGCACGGAGCCGATCTCATATATGCAAGTGCGGTGCCAAAGCCCTGCGTCAATCCACGAACAGCAAGAGTTGAGCCGCCCTTTGGCATGGCCTGACGCCGCCGCTTGGGGTCAGTTCTGAGTGGCGGTCCGCCATTGAGCCTGCGGAGGGCTGGATCCGCTGATCAGAGCTGATCCTGCCGGGTGTCCAAGAAGTCTTGCCCGTGAGCATATTGAGTATTCACTGGCACTCCCTGCCCGCAGAGCGGACAGTCGGCCGCGGACCACTCGGGAATATCGGTTTCCAGTGAATAGATGTACCTGCTGACCCCGATTCCAACGGTGTCAACATTTCCACGGTGAACAAGCGCCGCGACCGTGGTTACATGGCCTCGGGCCCGACGGACCGCCTCAACCGTTTGCCGTACGGAGTGACCACTATTTACGATGTCGTCCACGACGAGAACACGACGCCCCGCCACAAGATGGTCGTAACCGCGCCGCAAGACGAATCTGCCTCGTAGTTGGCCGAAATCAGGGGATGCCTCGTGTTCGGCAAAGACCGCCGGCAAGCCCAGGGCGTGCGCCGTCCACTGCGCCACGATTAGTCCCCCCGTTGCCGGCCCGCAAACGACTTCGGCATCGATCGGTCGCACGGCTTCTGCCAACATAGACGCGAGATGATCCACACGTTTTGGGTCGATGAAAATCGCATCCTTGTCGATCCAACCGCTACCGTGATCGCCGGAAATGTAGACGAAGTGATCATTTTCAAGGATAGCGTGGCAAGCCGTCAGGATGCTCTGAGTTTCGTCGGCCCGGCGTTTGGCAATATCGTCGCTCATCGATTTAATGGGAACCCGTTTCGCAACAGATCGTCAAAAGTGGTGAGTCGCGATGCGAACCACGTTGCATCTCAACTGCTTGACAGTCGCTCTTCAACCGCGCGAAAGATGTCTGCCTTGACCGCCTCGATCGGCCGGGCGGCATCGATCACCACGATCTGTTCCGGTCGTCGGCTGGCTTCGGCAAGAAAGCCTTGCCGCAATCGGTGGCGGAACTCGTCCCCTTGCCGCTCCATACGATCCAGCGGCCGTGCCAGGCGCGTGGTCGCCGCCTCGGGAGGCATGTCCAGCACAATTGTCAGATTTGGTTCCAGTCTGCCCGTGGCCGTTTGTCCGATGCGCCACAATTCCTTGATGTCGAGCCCGCCGGCATGTCCCTGATAGACGACATTCGCCAATAAGTATCGATCGGAAATTACAATCTGGCCGGCCTCCAGTGCAGGCCTGATGACGTCGTTCACTAGCTGAGCTCGTGCGGCCATGTAAAGCAGCATTTCTGCTGTCCGTGTGATGGGCACGTCATGCGCGTCGAGCAAGATGCGACGAATCGCATCGCCCAGGGGAGTGCTGCCGGGGTCTCGGCACGTGACGATGTCGCGCCCCGTTGTCCGCAACCAAGCGGCCAACAGTGCGAGTTGCGTGCTTTTTCCTGCCCCGTCTATGCCGTCTAGGGAAAGAAACACCTGGAATCGAGCCTCGCGACAATAGTGCAGGAATAGCCACTCGGTGTGTCTCGCATTGTAGCAAGATCGCGGTCTGCGGCCGAGGTGGACGCCAGCTGTCATGACAAGCGGGCGCGACGCTTGCTGGTTGCGCGCTTGCGCGCGGCGCGGGGCACGCCACCAGTTCTGCCGCCCGTCTTCGGCAGCGAGCCGGTGTCTCGATATCGCGTGAGCATTTGCTGGCAGCGACTAATGATCAGATCCCGCAGCGCCTGCGGCTGTAGCACTTCGACCTGATCGCCATAGCCTAAAATCCACCAGGCAATTTCCTGAATGCCGGATACCGTGACATGAAAATCGAGACGCCCGTCGTCGCGCCAGACAAGGTGCTGCGTTTTGTGCCACGTCACCTCGCCCACATTCTTGGCAACCAGCTTTTCAAACCGCACCACGATCTCTTGATCAGGCCCCGGTTCGGGAATCAAATGCCACGCATTCCGCAACTGGCGCTCGATCGAGAAGCCTCGCGGGAATTGGAACCTCTCGTCGAGTTCTTCCAGGTTGCGGATCCGGGCGACGTTAAAAGTGCGCGTCTGTCGATGTACGGACGAACGAGCAAACACAAACCAGCTGCGACGGCTGAAGAGAAGGCGGTACGGACTTAGCTTCGTGCGAATGATCTCGCGATCGCTGAAGCTATCGTATTCGATGCGTACGCAACGGCGCCTGGCGATAGCGCCGATCAATTGTTGATACACCGGCGCACTGGCGTTCGAGCCACTGGTAGCGCCTAGCCGCAAGTGGATCGCCCCGGCTGCCTCGCGCAGATACTCGCGCAATCGCTCGGGTAGCGCACTCTCTAGCTTGATCGCCGCCGCACGGGCCGGGGCATGGAAGGGAATTCCAGATCGATCGCCTAGGTCGTAACATAGCACCAGAAGGGACAGAGCTTCCTCGGGCGTAAAGTTAGTCGGCGGCAGGAAGTTCATCCCTAGAATACGATAACGTTGTTCTTGCTCGTCGTACTCCAGGGGTACGCCGGCCAGCCGGAGGATATCGAGATCGCGAAAGATCGTCCGCCGGCTCACACGACAGTTAACGGCCAAAGATTGCGCGTTATGCCCCCTACCGGACTGCAGCAGTCCCACCAGTTCCAGCAGGCGAGTTATTCGGGTCAGCGTCATTGGCCATCAATACGCGTTCTGGTATCTGCGGGGCAAACGATGCCTGTAGCAGAGACGAGACGCCGCGTGTCGCCGGTAGCGAGGGGACCGTAGGGGCCTGGATCGGTTTATTCGCGGCCCCCCAATCGTACGACAGATTATTAGAGTTGCTTGCTGGCATCCCGGGAACAGGTGCCAGACCGGACCTCGTGGCCCCCCCGTTCGCCGCACCCGGGCGTCGCGGCGGCACGGCACCCGTGTCTGATACGCCCGGCATGGCCTGACCAGGAGCGGGCGTGGGCACGGATTCGGGAACCGGCTTCGGCGGTGTATCCTGTCCATCGCCTTTGAAGATCATGTCTCCTTCTCCGACCTTTTGATTGACCGGACCGCGACTGAAAACGTTCGGTTGGATGAAACCGTAATTGATCTGGAAGCCGGCATCACGCTCACGTGCTCGCTTGCGGGCGTCGAAGTAAGCCTTGCCTGGCCAAGGACCTTCCGCGAGGTAGACGTTGTTGTATTCCAACAGCGATCCCTTGCGGTAATGCACCGTGCGAATCGCCAGGTTGTAGTCGATCAGCGACCGGAAGTAATCGCTCATGGCCACGGCCAGCCGGCGTTGGGCATCTAACAACAAGTCGAGTGTTACGGTGTCCGTCTCGTACGCCGCACGCACCGCTTCCACGTTCACCCGGGCGGCGATCAACCGGTTGAAATTGGTCTCCGTCAACTGATAGGTTCGATCGAGCGTGCGAATGGCCGAGGACAAGCCGTGCACCATTTCCAGCTCTTCTTCCTGCAAGACGGCCCGCTCTCTGGCCAGTTGCAGTTGGGCATTGCGGACACCGGACAAGGCGGCACGGAAACCGATCGGAACGTTGGCCTGGAATCCCATTTGCCATTCCTGGAAGTTGCCACTCGTCAAAGACGCCATTGCGTTCTGAAACTGGTCGATGCTGCGTCCCTGTTCCCACAGATTTTGGCCGAAGCCCAACCAGCGATACGTGGCGTCGAAGTCCAAGCGGGGCAAAAGGAAGTTCTTCGAGGCGATCAGTTGCAGCTCGCGCTGCTTCACGATCCACTTCTGACGACGAAGCTCTGGCATACGGGCCAGGCTTTCGATCTTCACTTCGTCCCAATCGAAATCCACGCGGGCCGTTGTCGGATCGTCGGCCGGACGAATCAATCGGCCGTCGGTCGGACTGATACCCATTTGATAGCGAAGCCGGTTCTCGGTCTCGTACACCTGGCTGACCGCGGCTTCCACCTGGCCGCGGAACAAGAAGTATTGCTCGCGGGCTTGGGCTTCTTTTTCCGCTTCACCGCCACGTGCCCCCGCATCGTAGAGGGCCTTCACCTTTCTCCAGGTCGACAGCGCGCTGTCGCGGCCGACGACCAGCGCATCCAGGTTGCGATAGGTGAAGTACAACTCCCAATAGGCCAACTCGGTATCGTTCACGACATCGCGAATACGACCCTCGAAGTCGGCAATCGCGATGTCGACGTTCGAGCGGGCGATGGCCACGCCGTTATAAACGCCAGGGATGTTCGTAAAGCCGCCGACGCCCGGGATACCGCTGGGACCGGCGATGCGGTTGAACTGCGTACCACCACCTTGCAAAAAGGGATGGCGGAATTCTGCTTCAAAGTTAGTCGTATAGTACGCTGGGAAGAGGTTGGACGGGTTGTTGTTCATGTCATAGTTGGTGTTGTTGCGGAAGTAGACGCGATCGCCTGCCGCCGTAACCTTGGCCAACTGTGTCTGAAACTGCGCCGCGTCCTCTTGGAGAACGTTTGCCAACGCTCCGCCGAAGGTCGTATTCACCGGATGGTCGTTCTTTTGCCAGAAGACGCTGGTGCTCCACTGCGTATCGAAGTTCGCCAACGTACCTTCAACGCCGAAACGCGGATCGCTTTCCGTGATGGCCGGTGCATAGACCGTTTGGGCATTGAGCGGGGCCAACGACACTTGGAACGTGGGATTCGTCACCTGGCCGCCCAAGGTGCGAAATACCTTGCTATTCTCCAGGGTGACCCGCACGGCCTCTTCCAGTCGCAGAGGCCAGAACTCCTTGGGCTCGGGATTCTCCAGCGTGAGCGGCCTTTGCGAGCCGCTAACGTCGGGGATGGTATCCGCATTGACATCCGGATACTCGACCTCGGTGGCGACACCCTTATAGTGCGAAAGATCGCCATCCTCGAAGAAATAGAATGGCCTGCTGGGCTGGCATCCAGCGATCAGCACCACAATGGCGGTCAGCACGGCCCAAAATTTGGCATCTCGCAGGCTCATGAATTCGCGTCCTACACGACGGAGTTGCCGTTGATATTCATTGGCGATTTGCCCGCTCGAGCCGTTGCCTCACGTTTATGTTAGGCGGCGGAGTCGACGGCAAACTGGGCGCAGCCCTCCGGGGCGCTCCCATCGTCAAACCAGATATCGACCTCGTAATCGTCAAACTTGCATAAAATCATTTAATCGGCAGTCTCAACGATCGCCACGCAAACTTCGCGTTCATCTTATGCATCGCATTCAACGCAAACTTACGATCAAGCGCGAGTTCGGGCGCTCTGGAGTTAAGCTAGCGCCGTCTCCCAGCCGAGTGACTGCTGCTGACTTTCGCGGAGAAGTCGGCAGCAGCCCGATGAATCACCGATATGGACGTTGGTCCAACGAAGAACCTAGCCGAGGTGGCTCGCTAGCTGTGCTACCAGGGCGGGCAAAGCGATAGGTAGTCGAGGCAGGGACGCAGCCAGAAGCCCTCGATCGGCTCGCTGCGAAGACTCCGATAGAATTGGTCCCAATGGCCCCAGAATCGGCTAGTGAGCCGTCAGTCCGCTTCTGGCCCCGCGCCTATCGCCGCCGGGGACAATTGATGTTCCGACAGCCTGGAAAATCGCCAGTATGCCACTAGCGCAAGCATTAGATGGGCATGCTAGCGTAGCAAGCCATCAGGCTCGACTTAGAGATACATGCCGACGAATCCGCCGTGGTCGTCACTATCGGCCTGGATTTTTCGCACGCGCTCGACAGTTTGCTGAAGATCACCGGCGGTAATGTAGCGATCGAACTCGGCGCGCACGGCAACGGGCACGGTCTCGGCAAACCAGTGGACAACCGGCTCTGTCAACCAATCGCAGGTCTCGCGCGTCAGTTCGACGTGCAGATCGCACACCTCTGTCTTCTGATCCGACGCGCCGGTGATCGCCGTGCCTTCGAACCGAAATTCGATTACCCCCAAATCGGGCACATTGAGCAGATGAAACGCGCAGGTTGCGTTATACAGATAATACGAATTCAATGTTCCGTGCTTGGCGATCGCTTCCAGAATGCGCTCGCAACGGGCGCGGAATTTTGGGGACGCGTCAATCGGGATGTCTGTCCGCTCGATGGAGCGCAGCGGCAGACAATCGAATGAGATGTCGACGTAACGATCCATAGGAGATTGTTCTCTTTAGCGGGCCAGCGCAGCGGCTGCGGGCGATTCGCCTGTCGCATTGGCCATGTTGGCCGCTCGCACCTGATGCCAGCCAATGCTGAGCCATCCCTGGTCGGCCGAGACGGCCTCGACCCCCAAGGGGCCGGCGGCCTTGAATTCGCCTTTAAGCGCCGTCGGCTGATCCTTGACGATCTGCTCTTCGAAGATTTTCCCCAAGCGGCGGACCATCAATTGGCGCAGTGTGGTTTGGAGCAGTGATAGCCGCTTTTCGCCCCCCTGTACGAAACCCGGCGGAAAGATCTCGATGTCGCCGATCCTGGTGGCTTTTATTCCCTCGCCAAACTTCTCGAGCTTGTAGTTCACGGTGAAATTCATGGCCGGAAACGAACGGCTGCCCGAGGTGTACTTCTTTCCTCGGCCGGTGAACACGAAGCCGCCGTCGGCAACCTTGAAGATCACAGGATCCTCGTCGGCAAAAGTAATCGTCCAGGGTTCCTTGCCTGAGTCATCCTTGATTCGGTCCGGCACTTCGCCCAAAAAGTCCTTGGCAAACTTTTCCAGTTCTGGTTGGCCGATTGTTTCGCCGGCTAGTGTACCGGCGGTGAAGTTGTTCACCAACGATTCGTGCAATCGCATGGCTACCTGCGGCTTGCCGGCAATGTCGGGGGCGCGACCTTGGGCGCCCAATTGCGCGCCGTGCGCCTGCAGTGCGGTCACATACATCCAATCGTCGCTGCTGCTGAAATAGATGTGCGGAAGATGGCCACGGCGCACCAGCGGATTGCGAAAGCGCTCCTGAAACTGCAAGTTCGAGCGGGCAAGTTCTTTGCCGATCTGATCCTCGAACTGACGATTGAGCCTCGTCTCGGCATGTTGCGCCGCGATCTTTTCGGCGCTCCCTTTTTGCTGTGCGACACGTTTCGTTGCAACGCGTTCGACTACACACCCCATTACACCAGACTTGGACGAGCCAATGCCCGTGATCTTTGTCGACGTGTCGGCACCGGCCGTGGCGGGCTGGCCATGTATGCCCTCGGCATCGATAGTCAGCCACTTAGTTGCCAATAATCGAGTGGTGCCGATGCTATGAATCACCGCCGGTCCGTTGTAGCCCGTGTTGCGAGATTGATTTACCGCTTCCAAAGTCGCTTCGAGCATGGCCACATCCGCGTTGGGCATCAGACGGAACGAAACATCTCCCTGCGTGCGTCCAGATCCCACGATTCGCGTCCCGAGGATGACATCTCTCACGGGGCTTGTCTCATCGACCTGCCGATTCATGCCGGCAGCCAGGAAGTCGCCTGACACATTCACATACAGGTTGGGCTGCGACAGTCGATGCATGACTGAATCGACCAGTGGCAGCACTTGCCGGCGGTCGACGAGCCAATCCAAGTCGACGCCAATCTGCTTCAACCGTACCTCGGAGGGCTCCTTGACATAGGCCTGCAAATGCTCACCCAGCTGGTCGATTTGCGCGTCGAACTCGGTCCGTGACTTGGGATTACGGTATACCGAGAGGGTGACCATATAATTGGCCAGGGCCGTAGCAACGTTGGCGAACTGCGATCGATCTAGCCCCCCTTTATCGGAACGAAACTGCGAAAGAACCTTGGCAAGCGATTCCAGGGAGGGCGAAGCATTCGGTTGCAGTTGCTCATTGAGCGTATCCAATTGCAGAAATGCCCCCCAGGCACGGCCGTTTGCATCACCTCCAAGATAACGACGAAGGGTCGCGGTAGCCCGGGCAACCTCGGCACGATCGGCGTCCACAGCGGCAGCGTCGGCCGGATGGAACTGTTTCTTTCCTTCTCGGACGATCTCGACTAGCTGGTCAAGCTTGGGAGCCGACAGGACCTGTCGCCACTGGAGCACAGCCTCGCGAAGCTTTACGAAGGGGCCCCGATCCAGCCCCGGCGCGCCGGTCTCCAACCGCTCTAACACGGCGACAACTTGGTTGACGTCGGCCGCCTCTTTCAGGTCGAGTTGAGCATGAAGATCCTGCAATCGTAAGTACTTACGCCAGCCCTCGGCCGAAGGTGCGTCAGCTAGCCAAGTCTCGAGCTCGGCCAGAGCCTGACCGACGGCCAAATCGCGACCTGGTTTTTGCGCGTAAGTGACTGTGCAAAAACAAGTTATCAACGCCCAGATCAGGGCAACCCGCTTGCGGTTATGTGGCATCCGTCACCTCGCAATCTGGGCGAAGAAGGGAAAACTAGGGAAATAAAGGCGCGCAATGGCTGTGATACCAGGAACGGCATAAGAAAGCCATCCAATCCGCTATCGGCATGACCCGATTTTCTGCTCAGCCGGTTGATTCCGGCCATCCGCCCTGGTACACCAATACCTCCCAGATCGCGCAATCGGAAAAGCCGATCACTGGCCCACCTGACCGCAGCGGCTCCTAGGCGCCCTTGCCGCCGCTGCCTGGTATCCCCATCCAATAAAAAACCTGGCCCAGAGCCTGGACGGAGAGACCCTGTTTCCTTGGTTTGGCCGCTAGCACTGACTGCACGGCCCATTGCCAATGAATGGTTCGAGTCGCTTATTTCGGAGGGAACTATGAGTTTGTACGCGACGATCTCACGAGCAGCGGCGACCGTGGCGTGTGCCGCGGCCATTTTGACCCTTGTCACACCAGCTCCGGCTTACGCCAGCGATTACCGATCCCAGGCTCCGCACTGGGAGACAGACTACGCGCTAGCAATGCAGCGGGCCGAGCGGCAGCAAAAGATGCTGCTGATCCATTTCTTCGACGAGGCCAAACCGGCTAGTTCAAAGCCCTTCCTCAAGGAAATCGAGAGCAAGCCCGCGCTGACCGACAAGCTGTCCAAGTTTGTCCTCGCCCGCCTACCCCTCGACACAGAAATCACTGTCAAAGGGCAGCCATCGAAACTGTTGGATCATCCAGCATTTGCGGAAATGGAGAAGCGGCAAGGCCTTGTAGTTATCGATTACGCTAACGAGCGAAGCGAGTACTACGGTCATGTCGTCAGCGCGCTGCCGTTCAAGAGCGGGAAGTACTACCATTTCAATCCCAAGCATGTTGCCGTGATCTTGGATCTGCCCCCTGGCACGCAGACGCAGCGGGCCCTAGTCTTTGCCGTCCGAATTCACCCGGAAAGCCCCAAGAGCGCTAAGGGGGAGTTGGACCCCCATTTGGTGGACGAAGCCAAGAGCCACTCGAATTATCAGGCTAGGATTCACGTACAGGGGCATCACAATTGGGAATCCCGATTCCCGCGCATCTCGCGACTGTTACCGTTTGGCCTGCGCCCTCAGGAGGTCGTCGCCGAGAGTTGGCCGCACGAAAACCTACTCGATGCTGCTGTCGATTGCGTTCATAGCTGGCGGCAGTCCTCCGGCCATTGGGGGGCTGTCAAACAGGACCAGCCAAAATTCGCGTACGACATGCGACGAGGAAGCAACGGCATCTGGTATGCTACGGGCATCTTCGGGAACTACCACTAAACGGTGACCGGCGTTTCGGAGTTACCGGTCGCGCCGGATGAAGAAACCAGCGCCGAGCCCTCACCAGTTGCAGCAGATTTGTCTGCTTTGCGACGGGCGAGGGCTCTTTTTTGCGCGGTCATTTGCGGCGCCTTCAATTGGTGGTGACTCGCAGTCCGTGACGCACAGTTCGTCCTGCAGAGCACGGACGAAATGTCGCACACTCCGAACACATTGCACCGGTGATAACGGTTGCGCGGTGACGTTGCCATTTTTCGGCGCGACACGTTGAGAAAAGTCACCGTGTTGCAAAAAGTGCGTGGTACGTTTTATCCAGACCGAATCTCTTACCAAGCGCCCAAAACTGGAACTCCCTGCCGCCGAGACATGGAGTTCGGCGAGCGATTGCAAACGATCGCCCGCGCGTTGAACCGAGGACAATGTTGTCGTGAAGCGGTTCACTCTCAAAATAATGCCGCTCGTTGCGCTGCTGGTGATCGGCGTTGGCGACCAGCGACATGCCTACGGCACGGTCGGGGCCTTGCCCCGCATCGATCCGAGCGGCCAGCGGTTGTTTGTATGGGACAATCAGCCCTACTCAAAGTACCAGCCAGTACCAGGGCGTCCACATCCCAGGAACATGATGTTCCTGAAGCTCGCACCTGCCAAGGTCATCGCACCAGTCGGCTCGGAAGTTGTTCTGGTGGGAAGCATCTGCGGACCCGACGGTTATATGCATGCCGGCGAGCGCGTCGAGTGGATGATCGCGCCGGGCGGCGTTGGACAGTTTGTCTCGTTGGGCGATCGTAGCTTTCTGGATTGCCTGGCGAGCCCCAAGCTACGCCCACAGAAGTTGGACAACTCCTACGCAGTCGGCACAACGTCTGCGCGATACATCGCTCTCACGCGTGGCACGCCTACCTACGATGACGACGTGCCCGTGCAAAAGGGACAGGCCTATATCACGGTCACGTCCCCTGTCGAAGGGGCCAGCTTCGTTACGGCTTTCGCTCCCAACGTGTACGGTTGGGACCAGCGCCAACGTACCTCGACGATTTACTGGGTCGATGCACAATGGACATTGCCTCCGCCATCGACAAACCCAATTGGCACAACGCACGCCTTCACAACCAGCGTGACTCGGCAGACTGACCATTCGCCGCTTGTGGGTTGGCTCGTTCGATACGAAATCACCGGCGGTCCGGCAGCCAATTTCGCTCCTAATGGTGGCCAGGTCATCGAGGTTCCGACTAACGATCTCGGCCAGGCCACTGCCGAAATTGTCCAACAGCAGGGAGCGGCCGGCAGCAACGCCATTTCCGTACAAATTATCCGGCCGGCTGAACTATCCGGCAGCTACGGCCAACGGCTGGTCGTCGGCAATGGATCCACGATGGAGACCTGGGCTGCGTCGGGCAGCCTTTCGCTTCGTACCACCGGACCCAGCCAAGCTACGGTGGGTTCCACAGTGACATATCGCATAGATGTCTCAAATCCTAGTCCCTTGTCCGTCCGGCAAGCCGTGGTGACGGATCAGATTCCGGCCGGTTTGACCTTTGTTAGTAGCACTCCCCCGGCTCAACCCGCCGGTGGACGACTCGAATGGCAGCTTGGCGACGTTAATGCCGGGCAAAGTGTCGTGATCGAGGCCGACTTTCGCGCAGATAAGGCAGGCACGATCAGCAATTGCGCCGCACTCTCCTCGGCCGAGGGACTGTCGGCGCAAAGCTGCGCCACGACCACGGTGATGGCAACCGCACTGCCACCACAAGCCATCTCGGTAACGATGAGCGCGCCACCGACGGCCACGGTAGGTCAAGACGTGGAATTCGTGGCTGTCGTCACCAATCGCAGCACAATGCCAACACCACCACTGACGATTGTCGACCGCTTTGATCCGAGCCTGCAAAATGCTGCAGGCCCCAGTCCCATCGAACAAAGCGTCAATCCGATTCAACCCGGCCAATCGCAGACCATTCGGCTAACCCTGCGCCCGATGCAAGCAGGCCAGTTGTGCAATACGGTCGAGGTGCAAACAAACGATCGCACAATTCTCGGCACAACACAGGCGTGCGTCACTGCCGCCGCGCAAGCGGCTGCACCCACCGTGCGACCGACGATAACCGTCAAGAAAACCGGTCCGCAGCAATTAGCCGCCGGGCAAACGGCAAACTTTCAGATCGAGATTGCCAACGTCGGACAGGTTCCTGCCACACAAGTGCGATTGGCGGACAACTACGACAGTGCGCTTGAGCCGACTAGCGCGACCGACGGTCACAACTGGGTCGGCAGTGACCTGGTGTGGGTGCTCGATACGCTCCCGCCGGGCAGATCATTTACTTACGAGGTTCGCTGCCTCTGTAACGCGCCCGCGGCGAGGGCCTGTAACCGGGCGACGGTCACCACGGCCGAAGGCGTCACCGCCAACGATGACGCCTGCCTTGTGATCACGCCTACCGCGGCCCAGGCGACACCCGCAGTGCCAGGCAAATTGACGATTGATGTGGCCGATCTTGTCGAGCCCGTCGCCGCCGGTCGCAACACGACCTATCAGGTCAAAGTCACGAATGCTGGCCAGGCAGCCGATAGCCAAATCACGCTTACCGTGACACTGCCACCCGAGATGACTCCGCTAGGCGTCGGACCCGGTGGCATCACCAATGCGAACATCAATGGCAAGTCTGTAAATTTTGCCCCGGTGCAAGCTCTGGCGCCTGGTGAAACGCTCACCTTTCAAGTCCAAGCGCGCGCCGATGTAGCGGGGCAAGCTCGGGTGCAGGCCCAGGTCAAAAGCGCCGGAGTCCCTGCCGGCGTCCTGGGCGAAGAGCTGACGACCATACTTGCTCAGTAGCCAAGGCCACAGTACGGCCTTCCGTCTGGTAGCATGGGCGGAGCGGTTACTGCCGCAGGCGTTGCACCTCGAAGGGGGCGACGTCTCTCGACGGCACGCCAAACTGGGCGGTGCTCATTTATCGAATCTTCCACTGAGCAAATCGCAAGATCGTGGATAGCGCCCGCACCCCCTCGATCCGATTCGTGGTCCTGCGTCACGCGCCGGGCTCGCGATCGTCCCGCGCGCTGCACTGGGATTTCATGGTCGAGGTCGGCGACTCGTTGCGAACATGGGCCCTGGCCGAAGAACCGACCGCACAGCGATCGATCGAGGCGCACGCGTTGCCGCCGCATCGTCTGGCGTATCTGGAATATGAGGGGGCCATTTCCGCAGACCGGGGTATGGTCGCCCAATGGGATCACGGCACGTACAGCATGCTGGCCGATTCGGAAGACCTGCTGATCCTGGATCTTGCAGGCGGTCGTCTACGCGGACAAGTCCGCCTGACGCGGCAGAAGGACTCAACAGGTCATTGGATCTTTAGATTCTCATCAGGCCTGGCGGCAACGTCCGATTGAGGTCTGGCGGGTTCCGAGCTCGGCGAGTCGGGCACTTGCAGTGGCCCTGTGCGCCCGGCCAGGTAAATCTCCTGGTTTCGCAACTCGAAAGCATCCAGCCGATAGACCGTGGTTTCTGTCTGCGCGGCCGGCAACGTGATCAGCGCCACGGGATCCCCGTGCATTTGACGCCATTCGACACGCAGATTCAGCCGCTCGGCTGCCTTCGCCACACCGTCGACGATCGGGGTCATCGGCACGGGCAACAGGCCGGCACGTGTCGCATGAATTCGTAGCGCTACCACGCGCGGCTCAGCCAGGTACATTTCAAACGTGGCAGTAACGACCGTCGACAGTCCACAATACTGATAAGTGCAGGCAACAATCGCACGACCGGGTTCGATATGGACGCGGGGCTCGCCGACCGCAGGCGGAAGTAAGTCCTGATGATTCTGCACCAGATCGACCGCTAGCCAGCCGTTGATCTGCTGTTCGGTAATCTGGGCGTACCAATTTCCCTCGCGGCGCGACGTGTTGGCAAGCGCGGTGGCCGTCTCCAACATCGCGTCGTTCCCTTCACGCTGGCCGTCAATATCGGCAAGTTGGCTCTGGGAATAGAACCCTGGCACATACCGCAGTGCACATATGAACGTGCCCAGCGCCAGCGCAAGAACAAGCACCCCGCCAGCGACGAGGACACAGACAAGCCTGGCTTTGCGGCGATTGGTCGCGGCCTCGCTCACAGACCATTCCCACAGGTGTTGGTCGAAACGATAGAATTCGCGCACGCATCGCCCGTATTGCAATACGGGCTTAGGCCGAAAGTGGGGAGGCCGGATAGTACGGACGAAGTGCGATAGCAGTCAATGCGGATTGCGCCGGCACATCTTGTGTTAGCACGCGCCGTCGGACGTTTTTCTTCGATACGCCAGCCCTGCTATCAGTCCGCGAACCGCAGTAGCGCGTAGCTTTTCTTGCCCGAGCGCAGTACCAGCACCGTTTCGCTGGCGAGGTCTGTTACGCCTAAAACCACCTCCGCACCGGCTATACGTCGATTGTTCACGTAGCCTCCCCCTTGCGTCATGGTGCGGCGTGCGTCTCCCTTGCTCTTGGCTAGACCGGCCGTGACAAAAGCGTCGACGACGTTGAGCCCGGCAGCCAAGGTTGCCCGCGGCACGGTCTGACTGGGAACGTCGGCAAAAATCTCGCTCAGCTCCGCGTCGGAAAGTGCCTCGATCTCGGCCCCAAAGAGAATCTCCGTCGCACGCTGGGCTTTGGTCAGCCCGGCGCTACCATGAACGAGTCGGGTGATCTCCTCGGCCAGCCGGCGCTGACTTTCGCGTCGGCCGGGGTCGGCAGCGCGGGCCGCGTCGAGCGATTCAATTTCGTCGCGAGACAAATCCGTGAAGAAACGCAAGCACTTGCCCGCATCCGCATCGTCGACATTGATCCAATACTGATAGAAGCGGTAGGGACTAGTCCGTTCGGGCGAAAGCCAAAGGGCGCCCGACTCGGTTTTTCCCATCTTCGTACCGTCGCTCTTGGTCAAGAGCGGGCAGGTAATACCATACAACTGTACGGCACGCATCCGTCTTGCCAGATCGATTCCGGCCGTGATATTGCCCCACTGGTCGCTGCCGCCGATTTGCAGCTCGCAGCCAAAGTCTTGATTCAGGTGCACGAAATCGTACGCTTGCAGCAACATGTAACTGAACTCGGTGAAGCTCAAGCCGCTGTCGCTGCGCTCAAGGCGGCTGCGTACTGAATCCTTGGCCAACATTACATTGACCGGAAAGTTCTTGCCCACGTCTCGCAGGAAATCGAGGTAACTGAATCCGCGCATCCAGTCATAATTGTTGACGAGCCGCGCGCCAGTGGGGCCCGAATCAAAATCCAGGAACGCGCGCATCTGGGACTGCATGGCGGCGACATTTTGCGCTAGTGCTTCCGCCGACAGCAGATTGCGTTCCTCGCTCTTGCCGCTGGGGTCGCCGATCATTCCTGTCGCACCTCCGACCAACGCGATCGGCGGGTGGCCCGCGCGCTGAAAACGGCGGAGCATCATAAGCGCCACCATGTGCCCCACGTGCAGGCTATCGGCCGTAGGATCAAAGCCGGCATAGACGGCGCACGGCTGTTCCATCAGCCGACGCCGCAGGTGGACTTCATCCGTGGTCTGGTGGATCAAGCCTCGCCAGGAGAGTTCTTCGTAAATATCGTACACGTAGGATCCTTGTCGTTTTGATCACACAATGTCGGAAGAAGGTCGGCGGCGAGCCATCCTAACGGAAGGCCCGCTGGTGGCGGTAGTGCAGCGTCGCAGCGACTTGGCAACTGAACCGGCATTCCCTTCACCTCCGTATCCTGGAGGGATATTAAGGGGGTCAAACGCCCTTCCGCGGTGAGCGGTCGCCCCGACCCGCAGATCCCAGGCAGGCGGCGTCTCGGACTGTGGCTATCTGCAATTCCGGACCACTAATCACGTTATGGTATCCCGATTGCTCCGCTCGAAAAGACCAGACGGTTCGGCTCCCCCAGGCCGGTCCGGACGTGACGTATGATTGAATGGCCGTCCCGTGACGGCACTTCTCAATCCATTGGCAAAGGACTCGACTCATGAGCATTCTCAGCCGATTGGGGGCTGTTCTATTGTTGTGCGTCGCCGGCATCGTTCATGCGGACGACGCTGCGCCAACCGGCGATCAGGCGAACGCTGCCGAGACAAAAAAGACCGTTGAATTCGATGGCCAGACCCTGGTATTGGCCTATGAGGCCGACAGCGACGGAGACACGATCCAGGAATTCATACCGGCGGACGAGACGCTCGATTCCTGGACCAGCTTGGCCGCCGTGCGCGAGCATGCCGAATTAGATGATCCACAAGAATTCGCGGAGAAGGTCGTCGAGCAGCTCGAGAAGCGCGATCCGCCTGCTAACTACGAGTTGCTGGCCAACCCGAACACGGGCGAAGTCATTCTGAACTTCATCGTCTGGCCCGAAGATCTCGCATATGCCGAGTTCAACCTCTTTCGCTATCGTCCAAAAGAGGGAGGCGGCCTGACCTCATACCAATACGCGCTGCGGGCCTATGGCGATGACAAAGAGAAGTTTATTGCCGGCATGGACGCCGAAAAACGCGCCAAGCTGATCGCCGCGATCATCGAGATGGGCGCGCACCCGAGCGAGTAATGGCCGCAGCGTCGCCCAAGGGCAGGACAATAAGGCGGTCCACAAAATGAATATGTGGCTAGCGCCACATGTCGTCGCCGGCAAAAGGATGCGCCGGACCTTGCAACTTCGGTTTGGGCAACGCTCGCAAGGCTTGCTCGGCCAACCGCATGTCTTCCTTGGTGCTGATTTTCATATTCACCGGCGAGCAGCGCACGACCGTAACGGGCTTTCCTAGTCGTTCTACCATTTGCGCATCGTCGGTGGCTTGAAAGCCGGCCCGGCGTCCGTAAGCCTCGAGCAGGATGGCTCGGCGAAAAGCTTGCGGCGTTTGCGCCTCCCATAAGCCGTCGCGCGACACGGTTTCGACGATCTTCGTGCCCTCGGCGACGCGTTTCAGCGTCGAGGCAACCGGCACAGCCAGGATCGCCGCTCCGCTCCGCTCGGCCGCTTCAAATACCTTCGTGATCCAATCGTCGGCCAGGCAGGGACGGGCCGCGTCATGGATGGCGACGTATTCCACCTCGGGCTTGAGTTTGGCCAGCGCGTTTTCCACCGAATCCGACCGTTCTTTTCCGCCATCGACAACATCGATTCCCAAAATCGCCACATTGGCTGAGAATTTGAAATTGAAGTATTCGCGGTCCTCGGGCGAGATCACCAGGATCAACTGCACGACATCCTGGCGGTGCAAGAATTTCTCCGCCGAATGCAGCCATACGGCCCGATCGGCCAACGGGGCGAAGGGCTTTTTGTAGTTCTTGTCGTTAAACCGGCTGCTTGCCCCGGCAGCTGGCATGATCACGGCAAATTTTGCCACGGCTGGTGGATCTCCACACGAGTACCACAGGTCCCTATGAGCGATACGCCCGCGCAATTGTCCGCGCTCGGCCACGCACGTCAAGTTTGCTATCAAGCGGCAGCTTTGAGTAATTGCACGCGATCTCGTGCGTCGCAACCGCAGCGAACTCGCAAGGACAGTTCGTTACATGAAAAAACCCACGGTTCGCGGTAGCAAACCGTGGGTCAAAGGCTTCTATGTTTTTGCAATAACTACTCGCTCTTGTAGGGCATCAGGATTTCCTGCTCGGGCAGGCCCGCGATGCTCTTAAATTGGCCATTGGCGATCTCTCGGCCCAGCTTCGTGACCGTGCGATAGTACTTATCCGTAATCGGCTCACGGGTGAGCTTACGGGTCAAGTCCTGGCAAATGCAGTCAGCGGCGGCACGCACGGTCTCGTCCTGGCTGCGCGAAGCGTACAGCGACGTGCAGAGAATGATGATCGCGTCCTGCACGCGTGACGACAACTCCGACATGCGACACTGACGGTCGGCCAGCCCCAATTGGTGCCGGCTCATCGTGTTGCTGACCTCCATCCGGCTGCGACCCAACCACTGGGCGGCGAACTCGGCATGCTTGCGCAAGGTCTCGGGCATGGGAGGAAGTGTCGACCAGCTTGGCCGGCTGACCTTCTGACCCAACCACCACTTGCCGTACGACATCAGCGGCCCCTTCAGCGCCCAGGCGTGAGCCGGGTTGGCCATGTTGGGCTTCTTGATGCCGGCGGCGTGCAAGGCCTTGCCGATCGGTTCGAAGTACTGGGTACCGTGGTGCTTCACGAGCGACTTGAAGAAGGCCATACCGAGCATTTCGCCTTCACCCTCATAGATGCACGGTGCCAAGTATTCGTGAACGTTGTCGCCGAAGATGTGGCCGTGCAGGAACGAGCGGCCGCCATGCGTCTTCATCAACAGCTCGATCGCGGCTTCCTTTTGCGATTCGCTGCCGAAGATCTTGGCGATCACGCATTCCATCTCGCTGCGGTAGCCCTTTTCGATCAGGCCCGAGCACCATTCGACCAAAGCGTCGCAAGCGACGATCAGCCCGGCCAGACGGCCCAAACGGCGCTCGACAAGTTCGCGGCTCACGATCGCCTGACCGTAGGTCTTGCGATACTTGGCCCAGGGGAGCATGTTTGCCAACATCAATCGCATCGTGCCTGCCGCATTAGCGCAGAGGGCGACGCGACCCAGGTTCAGACCGTGATAGGCGATCGTCAGACCATCTCCCTTGCCCGGCTTCAACAAGTTGGCTGCCGGAACGCGGAAATCCTTAAACACGAAACCCTGGTTCGACGCGTAACGCAATGCGTACAGGCCGTAGGGTTTCAGACGGAAGTGCTCGTTCTCTTGATCGGGCAGATCGACGATAAAGACAGCGGGCTTCTTGTCGAGCAAGCAAACCAGGCCAATCGTACGACCGCACATGACGTTGGTGATGAACAGCTTCTCGCCGTTGATGATGTAATCATCTCCGTCGCGAACTGCCGTCGTACGCAGGGCGGTCAAGTCCGATCCGGCATTCGGCTCGGTCAAGGCGAATGCCGACAACCGCTGGCCGCTGGCCAACAGGGGCAAATACTTCTTCTTCTGCTCGGCATTGCCAAACGACCGTACAGGGTCGACCGCGCCGATACAGCCGTGCACGCTCGCCATGCCGGCGATGGTGCCATCGAGCATGGCCATCTTGGTCAAGAACGGAGCGAACGACGAGAACGGCGCGCCCGAACCGCCATATTCGCGACCGACCAGCAATCCCCAGTAGCCGACCGAGCCCAACTCGTCGAGCACGTTCTTAGCGATACCTTGCTTGGCCTCATGGTTCAGGATCGTGCCGGCTTCGAAATGCTTGCGAACCACGGCCAGCGAATCGTCCATCACCTTTTGGACGTGCGGAGGCGTCTGCGCCGGAGCGCTGACGAACTCGTTGATCGGGGTTTGCGCGTCCCAGACCGCGCGATGGGCCGGGCTGTTGACCGTTTGATACTGGGGAGCAAAGAGCGCCTCGACCTGATCGTCGGCCTTGTCGAGGGCGCCGGTGCGACGCGATTCCTCGGCGCTCTTACCGCCGAGCTTCAACGCCATTTCGGCGAAGGATTCCTTCTCGACTTCGGCCGCAGGTGGCGCGGCATGGCCATTCGTCCCCTTTTTGACTTCCGGTTCTGAATCCACCGCGCGACTATTCATCATGACTCCCCTTGCGTTAGGATCGCCCTAGGCATGGCGGCCGGCCTGCGGCGCGCAAAACCCTAACAAACTTTGAATGAGAGAAACACCAAAACCACCGACCGCCACAGCCGGTTAATTGTAACTATCCCCCCCGCACATTGCCACAACCGACACCGCCGACCGGTGCGGGAATATACTCGTATTATTGGGCCGTCGCTCCGACCGCTGCCGGGGCATACATCGCCTGGATCTCCCGGGCATAGTTGCCCTCAATCACCTTGCGACGCAATTTCAATGTCAAAGTCAGCTCGTTGCTGTCGACCGAAAACGGCCGAGTAAGCAACGTGAATTTCTGAACCTGTTCATAGTGCGAAACACCTGCCAGCCGTTGTGCGATGCGGCCGGCATACAATTCGCGGACTTGCGGATTGCCAATCGCCTCGGCCACAGACTTGGCCGGAATCTCCAATTCCGCGACCTCAGCCATCAATGGCTCGGGATTGACCACAATCAGCGCCGTGAGAAAGTTGCGGGCGTCGCCAATCACCAGTGCTTGGGCAATAAGCGGATCCGAGGTCAACAGCGCCTCCAAGTTCACGGGGGCAATATTCTTGCCGGCGGACGTGACGATTAGCTCCTTCTTGCGACCGGTGATCTTCAAATACCCATCTTTGTCGATTTCGCCCAAGTCGCCAGTGTGGAACCAACCGTCGCGGATGACTTCGGCCGTTGCCTCGGGCAGGTTCCAATAACCTTTCATGACATGTGGTCCCCGGGTGAGGATTTCTCCCTCGGCCGAGATCTTGACCTCGACACCCGGTAGCAATCTCCCGACGGTGCCTACCTTCGTATCCGATTCCTGCCCCGTCGAGATCGTGGGTGAAGTCTCGGTCAAACCGTAACCCTGCGAAATGAAGACACCCTGCTCTTTGAAGAAGAGATGCGTATGATCCGGCAGCGCGGCGCCGCCCGAACCACAATAGCGCACGCGTCCACCGAGCACCGCTTGCAACATGCCTGGCGTATCGGCCATGCCCTGCGAGCTGAGATAACGTTGCACTTTGTCGAAGAAGTACGGTACCCCGTTGATCAACGTGGGATGCACTTCCTGGCAGTTGCCGACCACGGCCTCGGGACTATCGGCCAGTGCCAATGTGGCGCCGGCGGCAATCCAAGTGTACAAGTCGCACGTGCGGGCGAAAATGTGACTAAGCGGCAACCAGGTCAGACGCACGTCGTCCCCCTTGGGGACCCACATCTTCAGGATCGCCGACACATTGCACGCCAGGTTTCCTTGCGAGAGCATGACCCCCTTGGGCTCGCCGGTTGTGCCCGAGGTGTACAGGATCGTGGCAAGATCGTCCGGCGTCGTCTTTTCCACCGCCGCGTGCTCGATCTCGGCGGCCTGCGCGTCATCGACAGCTGCCGTTAAATCCGCAAGCAATTTTACCGGATACGGACCGACCTGCTTGGGGCACGGATCGAGCGACACGAACTGCAGCGACTTGGGGAACTTCGTTGCCTGGTCAACCAGCTTCTCGGCCTGGTCGGGCCCCGACAGGATTACGACCGTAGCGCCGCTATCGACAATTTGATACGCAATCTGCGGACCGGCCAGCGAGGCGTGTACGGGCACGTGGGTGGCCCGAGCCGTTTGAATGGCAAGGTCGCACACGATCCATTCGTAACGATTACGCGAAATCAGCACCACGCGGTCGCCCGGTTTTACGCCGATCGCAACAAGCGCCGCAGCGGCGCGATTGACATCGTGGTGCAGTTCTTTCCAGGTCACCGGCTGATACGCGCCGTCGCGCTTGACTAACATGCCGGTGATATCGGCACTTTGCCGGGCACGGGCGGACCACAGGGCAACGATCGTGGGGGCGTCGATGGTCATGCGCGACTCACTTTAGATACGTTCGAAAATAGTGGCGATACCCTGGCCGGCGCCGATGCACATCGTGGCCAGGCCAAGGTTGACGTTGCGATCGATCATATTACGAACCAGGGTCGTGGTGATACGGGCACCGCTCGCG
>DASXEJ010000089.1 GCA_036490175.1 Pirellulales bacterium
TGGTGCCCGTGGTTGCCCAACGCGCTGCCGCAATGCTGGCCATTCTGCTGGTGGGTGGCCGTAATCGTCGATCACTTTTCTCGCCGCGTGATGGGCACCGCCACGTTTTACAAACAACCCAGCTCAGAACAAGTCCGCGTCCTGCTCGGGCGCACGATCCGCAAAGCCAGCGCCGCGCCAAAATATCTGATCTGCGACAAAGGCGTGCAGTTCTGGTGCGATATGTTCAAAACCTGGTGCCGGCGCCGCGGCATCAAGCCTCGTTATGGGGCCATCGGCAAAAAAGGCAGCATCGCCGTGATCGAGCGCTGCATCCTGACCATCAAGCAACTGCTGGCCTGCCTGCCGGTCGTGCCGCAATGGCGACCGGCCTTCAACCGCGAGTTAACTCTGCTCGTCCAGTGGTACAACGAGCACCGCCCGCACGAAACCCTGCGAGCTAAGACACCCAACGAAGCCTATCACCACCGTTTCCCGGCCTGCCGAACGCCGCGGCACGAGCCGCGATCGCGCTGGCCGCGTGGGTCGCCTTGCGCCCGGCCGTGGGCGCTGGTCCGCGGTGCGCTCGGCGCACGACTGGAACTCGAAGTTAACTTCCTCGCGAGCCGCAAGCACCTGCCGATCGTGCGACTGACGCGCGTCGCTTAGCGCTCGTCCGCAGGGCAAGCACCAAGCGCGCTTTCATTCACGGCCGCGCCCACACTGCGCGCCAAGGGACCGCTCGGCGCGCCCAACACAAACCAAATTGTCAAACGCCCACGGCGCTGAACCGCCCAAGCGCCCCCCCAGCCGCGCGCATGCCCACCGACGCATTTTCTTTACGCGTCCCAGATTCACAAGCTTATAGCCGCACAAATGTTCACACAAGATTCGCTGAGCCGGGACACCGAGAAGCAATGGCTACCCCGGGGTGCGGTCAAAGCCGGCTGGATGCCCAAGCCGCTTTGACGATTGGCTACGGGTAGCCGTCGACAATTCGATGAGCCGATATGGGGATCCGTCGACGCGTCGTTGCGTGAAGCGTTCACTCAAGATTCGCTGGACCGGGACAGCGGGACACCGAGATTCCGCCAACGCTCACAACAACCCTAACACCGCATGCGCCACGAATATCGGGACCTTGCAAACGACCGCCAACACCACCGCGTCGCTTAGTCGCACATCGACAATGCGCATTACATTCATCTGTCGAATATAAAGCTTTGCCTCAAAAGAAATCGCTTGTGACGGGAAGTATTTGTCGATAATGACGAATTCCAGGCTTCCGCCGAGCGCGTCGATAATCGATCCCATTGCCCCGTGGGTTAGCGGCCGAGGGTGTTGGAATGGTTCCAACTGCCACCAGAGCGCCGCAGCCTCGAAGAATCCGATCGCACAATCCAACCGCCGCGAACCCCCCGCCTCTCGAAGGGAGAGGTAACATGGCTTGTCAGTACGGTCATCATAGAGAAGCATTTCTATGTCAAAAATGACACCGTCGTCCGACTCGCGACTTGGCCCAGTTCCGACGCGCGAAGCAGCGTAGTAGCTAGCCGCGAAGTGTTGGACGTGCTCGGCACAGTAATTCGAGCGTTCGACAATATGGCGGGTCCGCATTCCATAGACATGATCGACGGCCACCTGTTCGCACGCTGGGAAGTCGCATCTGTGTGAATCCATAGGGCGCTCAAGGCATTCAGAAACGTAATGATTCCCGCAACGAAAGTGCCGGCCGCCACCCGCCGATAAATACCTCCCACGAATTTGCGAACCGATATGAACCGGCCGCGCTGGCGAAGGCTCTTGGGCGCTGCCGGCATCGCGTATATTCGTGGCTATTTCACCTGATCCAATACCGCACGGCGCAAAGGACTCTTCGGTCGATCAAAGCGATTTCAGTTATTTGAGAACGGCGGAATCGGCCCCGAGCCTCCTGGTCTCACGTCCGGCGGGAACCGATCCCAACCCGAACCCGGCGGCGGGAACCAATCCGGACCCGGCGGAGGGCCTAATGGGCCTCTACCACCAGGGGGCATGGACGGTGGCGTATATGGCGTATATGGTGCAAGCGGGCGGCTGGAACCTGGTCCAATACCAGGCGGCGGTGGCGAATAATCACTCACGCCAGGAAAGTTACCGGGAATACCCTTGTTCGGGTTGAGCGCATCAAGCGCCATCTGCTCCGGCGTTTTGAGCGGCGGCGCGAAAGTCGGCGGGGTAAGTTCCGACAACGCGCTGCCCACCGCGCTTTGCGTGGCATTATACACGTAAGGCGCGGCGACCACGCCAGCGATGCCCCCCACTCCAGTTCCGAACTGTGTCCCCTGCTGAGACGGAGTAAGATTAAGGGGTTGCCATGTGCCGGGGTCGACATTGGCCGTCCCCTTCACCAATGGGCCAACTGGCGAATTGTCTGCAAGTGACCCGCCCCAGCTCTCGGTCGCCGTTTGCCCGTCGGCTGTGCGTTCGCCAGCCGACCAGCCAACGTTATATGCCCAGTACCATAGACCGCCAATGGCAGCGCCTCCGGCGATCAGCGGCGAAAAGGCAGCCACTCCGCCGAGCACGACGGTCCCGCCAACCACCACCGCAGTGGTCTTCACGGCGGCCGGCACCGCGGCCTCAGTAAAATCCACTGCGCTGTCGCCAAACGTTTGTCTCGCGGCCAAATCAATATCTGCGAAGAGGTCGGCGCCTGAGCTTTGCGGCGCTGGCGGCGTCACGCAGTTGTAATAGCCCGACGTGTTCTGCGTGCCGGAGCCAAAAGCGATCGCATACAGGGGATCGGGCGGCCGGGTACCCGTTTGAACGCCCGAATCCTGGATCGCTTGGATAAGTTGCTCAGTGGTTACGCCGCCGCTCGAATCGGTCGAATTAGGATTGCCGGCGCGGTAAAAGCCGTACTGCGCAAGGTAGTCCGCTTCGCCCTCCCCAGGCAGCATAGGGAAATCTTCCTTCAACGTCGCGATATCAGCATCGCCTAGCGGACTCAATGACGTGGTGGCCGATGCCTGTGCTGCGGGCGCAGTGCTCTGCCCTGTTTGCAAAATCTCCTGCTGGAGGGAAGCCCTTGCAGCCTCGACATCATCATCCTCGCTGCCCTCCGAAGCGTCATCGCCACTGGCAGGCGCGTCGGTTGACCCGGGGGCCGCCGACACCGCGTTCTGCAACAGCGCCAGGGTCTCGGGCGATATGCCAGGGTCCGGCACGTTGCCATTCGCATCCAAGCCGAAGTTCACTGGCGTGTTCGCGATCGGCACCGGTGTCGAGAAATTAAGCGACGCCAACGGGTTCGCCTGACTCAAGCCGCTGGGGTCCACCATGTCAATCGGGCTGTTGCCGGCATACTCGTACAGGTTCCCATCCGCACTGCCGGAGAAGCCGCTGGGGTCCTGGCTGATGAACTCGCCGGTCGAAGGATTGTAGATCCGCGATTGGGTTTCGAGCATGCCGAGCGCCAGGTCATTGACGTAGCCGGCGTAGCCGTC
>DASXEJ010000090.1 GCA_036490175.1 Pirellulales bacterium
GCGAAAAAGAAGGGAAAGCAGTCGGCAGAAAATGCCACCGCCGCTTGCGAAACCTAACGAACAAAGCGATTATTCAACATCACAACCCGCTGGTCACAACCTGCCGATCCCTGGCTGGAACCAACGCGCCGAATGACACACTAACTAACAGTAACGCCCAGCGGAGATACGTTGCCGCCGCGAGCGACAAGCCCAGGCCAGTCCAAAGCGCCACGTAGGCCGCCAGGCACAGGGGGCACTTCGGCATGAACGCCCAGATGCCCAGCGAGAACGCCCCAGCGGCCAGCTCCCATCCGCGCCGCGCCGGGGGCGACGGTTGGGGAGCGCAGCCGCGGCAGCATGCGCTTCTTACTTTTCGTGGCAGCATGATCCGGCGCCTGCTGAAGTCGCTTCATACTTGTCGTGATGACGCACCCAGGACATGGGCGCAGGCAGGCTCTCCTCGTCGCGCCCTTTGGGAGCCCGGTCAAGAATCGCATAGGTTCCGAGCATCGCCTCCAGCCCGCGGCCATACCCCGAGAAGGTGTGATATACGGCGCCACCTGCATCTTTGTAGAAGCAACTCAGCCCGGGATTCTCCTCACCGTGAGGCGGAATCGTGGCGAAATTGTAGGCGTTCGCGCCCCGGTCGACTTCTTCCTTGGTGAACAGCACACCAAAGTCGCGATTAAAATCGCAATCACCGGATGAGACCCAGGTAAATCGCCAGCCCATGCGCTTTTTGAACGCCTCGAGCTTCTCGAGTGGCGCGCGCGAGACGAGCACCAGCGACACGTCCCGCGCCTGCAAATGCTCGATCGCGCCGGCCATGTGATCCATCACGTACGAGCAGCCAGGGCAGCCCTCTTCCCAATCGGGACCAAACATGAAGTGATACGTGGCGAGCTGGCTTCGGCCTGCGAACAGGTCGGCGAGGCTCATTTTGCCGCGCGGACCTGTGAAGACATATTCCTTTTCGACCAGGGTCCAGGGAAGCTCGCGGCGCTGGCGGGCCAGCTCATCGCCCAGGTGTGTCAGCTCCTTTTCCTTGGCCAAGAATTGGCTGCGCGCGCGCAGCCATTCGCTTTTCGAGACGACTTTGTGACTTTCTGTTGCGGTGGTGGCGTTCATGAGGAAGAACTCCTGCACGTTGTAATGAATTGGTAATGTCGCCCGTTGCTATTTCTTGTGATGAGAAGAGGTGCGTTCGGCCCGCTGGCGAATGCGCTGTGTCCAATGATCCCATCCCTTCGGCATGCCGTTGCGATGATCGTCCAAAATCATTCCCATGCCGCGATGGACGAACGACAATCGCGTTCCGCTCCCTTGGGCGGCAAAGCGGTATTGAACATGATTGATCGCCGGATACGACATCATGATCGGACCCCAGATTTCCAGCAAAGTGGGCGGCTTGATCACTTGCACGTGCCCCCACAAATGTCCGGCGTTGTTTCCCAAGTCGCGAAACCAGCGCCCACCGGGCCAGGCTTCCAGCTTGAAAGGCATCGAGGTGCCATCCATCATTTGCGCCTCGGGACCAAGCTCTTCGAGCATGGCCTCGAAGGCGATTTCGATCGGCGCGGCGATGTCGATCGTCTTTTGAATCTCGATGGTTTCGATCGCCTGTTGGGCATGAACGTCGGTTGTCATGAGATACCTTTCTTGGAGTTTTTTGACGCGGTCGACTTTGTAAACTCTGCAGCCCGGCGCTCGGCCCGCTCGCGAATGCGGTCCAGCTGCCGTTCCCAATGTCGCTCGAAGGCCTTGATCCAGTCGTAGACAGGCCGCAATTGCGCGTAGTTGACTGCATAGACGCGGTGCTGTCCCTGTTTACACACGTTCACCAGGCCGACGTCGCGCAACACGCTCAGGTGCTTGGAAATGGCCGGTTGCGGCATCCCCAGCGCCGCGACGATTGCCCCCACGGCCACGCTGCGGCGCCGGGAGAGCAACTCAATGATCTGCCGCCGCCGCGGTTCGGCGATGGCTGTGAACACGTCAGTCGTGGCCGAGGCGCGGGACATGGTCGAATTATATTCCCGAATGGGAATATGTCAATCACAGTGCTGAGGAATTCGTCAATCGGGAGTTCGCAAAACAGCTTGGCAATGCCTTCACCAGCATCCTCTTTGCGACCGCTCTGCATGCCTGATTGCGAAGGGGTTGTCGCGGCCGCCGGTCGCCAGGATCCGGGGCACACGATACCAAGCGTTGACCGGCAACCGGCATAATCCGTTGTGGTCTGGAGGGAGTAGCATCAAAATGAGCCTGCCGTCGCACAGGCGCCGGCAAACCAATCACGAGAAAGCCGACTATAGGCGGGGGCAAGATGTTGAATCAACTATTCGTCGCCGGTACGACGGCAATACTCGCCGTCAGTTCGCTGCTGAATGCCGCATGTGCGCAAGAAGTCGAAGCCAAGAGCTACCCGGTTCTCTCGGGAGTTGGCATCGCGTTGATGGCGGAGGAGGGGCAGCTCTTTGTGGGGAAGATTATTGCGAAGTCATCGGCCGAAGAATCGGGCCTGATCAAGGAAGGTTCGCGACTCGTGGCCGTCGAGGCCGACGGAGAGAGCGTATCACTTGATGGAAAGAGCGTCGGCGACGCGGCCAGCCTTATTCGTGGTCCGGTCGGCACAAAGGTCATCCTGACGTTGATGCCCCCCAATGACGATAAGGCCATCAAAGTTACGGTCGAGCGCAAGGCGTTGGAGATTACCGGCGCTTTCGAGGCGACGTACAAGGCCTTCATCGGCAAGCCGATTCCGGACTTGCCACTATCGTTGTTAGACGGTTCGGCGAAGAAGCGCCCTGCCGACTATCGCGGCAAGGTCATCGTGCTCGATTTTTGGGCCTCTTGGTGTCCGACGTGCTATGCACCGGTGACGAAGCTGCAGAAAATATCGGCCGACCATCCTCAATGGGCCGGCAAGGTGGAACTGATAACCGTAACGGTCGATTCCGAACTCTCCAAAGCGGCCGACGTGGTCAAGCAGCAGAAATGGCACCGTACAGAGAACCTGGCAGTTGATGTCGACGAGCTGAAGGCCATCGGCGTTACCGTCGTTCCGGTGATCATCATCGTGGCGCCCGACGGCACGATTGCAACCATGGCCGGCGCTCACGCCCTGGATGTCGAGAAAGAAGTCGCCGAGCTTTTGGCAAAGTAGATGCCAAGGGCTTGAAGGAGGATCGAACGAAATGCCAAAGCAGGGCGACCGCGTGGGGCACTTAGAGGCGGCGCCGAGCGCGCGTTGTTATACTCGTCGACGGGCGGCTGGATCGGCCGCAGGGTAACCTCTCAGACGAGTGGTCGGTCTTAGATGCGTGCGCACCGCTGTGCATATCCACACAGGGCAGAATCTTGATGTCCAGCAAATGGTTTATTTTCAAGAACGAAAGTGAACGCCTCGGCCCATTCACCGCGCAGCAGCTTCGCGAGCTGGCCCAGAATGGGGAATTGCTGCCGGACGATCGCCTGTGGCGTGAGGGACTAGCAAAGCCTGCCCGCGCCGGCAGGGTACAGGGACTTTTTCCCGCCCCTGAACCGGTGAAGTCATTCCCGCCCCTGCCGTGGGAGACGGAGGAGCTCCCGACAAGCCCGAGCGAGGAAAGGCCGATACCGAACGAACTGGAAGATCGCCATCACGCCCCGCGCGGCGAAAGTCTGCAGCGCGGCAAAGAGTTCTTGGAACTGCAAGCAGCCAATCTGAAGCGAGGGCGGGAACTCTTTGGTTCGGCTGTTGGCGAAGCAAAGCGGTTGATGGCCGACGCGATTACGGAAGCCAATCGATCGATTGATGAGTCAGAGCAAATCACCCTGCGCGATAAGCTCGTGTTCGGGCGATCTTCCAAATACTGCGACTGGCTCATCCCCCACCCAACGGTCGCTGTGCGTCACTTCGAGGTTTTGCGAAATGACGATGTGATTACCGTCCGTGACCTCGGCGCCGACAGCGGCACCTTTGTTAACGCCACGCGAATACCACCCAGCGAGTCGATGACCATTTCCGACGGCGATACGATCACCGCGGGCCCCTACGTCTTTCAACTAAACGGGGCGTCGCTGCGAACAATTTCCAAGGGGCAGCACGCGCACCTGGTGTGCATCAACCTCTCGAAAGACGTACTGTCGTCTGAGAATGGCGCATCGGTCCGAATACTGAACGATGTCACATTGGAAATCGTTCCCGGCGAGTTCGTTATCCTGCTTGGCCCCAGTGGCTCTGGCAAATCTACGCTGATGAACGCCTTGAGCGGACGGTCGCTGGCCACCAGCGGAGATGTATTGCTGAACGAGCAGCACCTTTATGTGAACTTCGATGCCCTGAAAAAACGGATGGCGATCGTACCGCAAAAAGATTTGCTGCACGAGCGACTGTCGCTAAAGACAGCCTTGTCCTTTACGGCCGACCTGCGATTGCCGCCTGACATCACAGCCGTCGAAAAAACTGAACTCGTCGATATGGCCATCAGCCAAGTGGAAATGGCTGATAAGGCGAATGCGCCGATCGTTACCTATAGCGGCGGGCAAGTCAAACGTGCCAGTCTGGCCAACGAGTTGCTATCCAAGCCGAGCTTGTTGTTCATTGACGAGGCGACATCCGGCCTGGATGAAAACAGCGACAAAGAGATTATGCGCATGCTGCGCAAGCTGGCGGATGATGGAAAGACGATCGTCTGCATCACGCACAACTTAGGCAATGTCCCGGAGTGCGCCCATGCAATCGTGGTGATGGCCAATGGAGGCCATCTTGCATTTGTAGGCACACCGCACGAGACGTTGCAGTACTTCTCGATCGTGGATCTAGGACAACTTTATCAACGACTTAAAGATAAATCAGGGCCCGAGTGGGCGGCGGCGTTCGTACACACACAACGGTTTGCAGACATGGCAGCCGCTGCGGAAAAGCGCTCGAATCTCGCAGGCCGCCCGGAAATCCGCCGCGACGTCGTAACCCCATTGCAAAAAGTGGGCGTTTGCGTCAGGCACGCGCGCACAACCGCCAGACGCAATATTGCGCTCCAGCTAAGCGACCGTCGGGCACTGTTGGTGGCTGTCGTGCAGCCGATTCTGGTGTCGTTTCTGATCGTCGTCGTGTTTGGCACATTAAAGCCAGATACGCAGCTGCGGCACGGACCACAAGTGCTGTTCCTGCTTGGCATCAGCGCTTTCTGGTTTGGATGCAACAATGCGGCGAAAGACATCGTCAAAGAGCGATCGCTGTTCGAGAAGGAGCGCAACGCGGGCTTGGACGCGATGGGATACTTGATGTCCAAGTTTCTGTTGCTCGCATTGTTCACAGCTGCGCAGTCTCTGCTGCTGCTATTGATCGTGAAACGCGGGACGGGTCTCGACGGAAGTCTCATTGCCTATGGAATCGGACTGTTTGTAACGGGGGCTTGTGGCGTATCTCTGGGGCTGGCGATATCGGCCATTTCATCCGACACAGAAGTGGCTGCGACCGCGGTGCCGCTGGCCATCATCCCGCAGGTCATACTCGCCGGAGGGATCCAACCGGTCGAGGGTATTGCGCAGTGGATCGCTGCCGTCGTCGCGCCGTGCTATTGGTGCTTTGGGATGCTGTCTAAAAGCTTCTTGAATACTCTTGCTATGACCCCTCAGCAGTCGATGTGGTCGCAGAGCAGTCCGCTGTTTAGCCTTCTTGTCCTTTGCGTGTTTACGACGCTCTATGCTTCCATCGCGGCCTCTTACCTGCTGGGCGTAAGAATAACGGAACTCGCCAAACCAGCTGAACTCGAGATGTGGATTCGATCCCTCACCGACCCAAATGGTTCAGCATCCGCGCGTATCAGGCCGGCCTCTCCGCTGGCTGCACGCTCGGCCAGTCACGACCAGGACGAACCGATATAAGAACGGAACGAGCAGGCCCGCCGCAACAATCGCCCACAAAGACGGCCGACCTGGGCTTGCGGTTAAATGCAGTGAGGCCGCTTACGACGGTGCCTGACCGGCGATTGCGATCACCACCATTCCGGCGAGACAAAGACCGACGCCCAAGATGTCCCAGCGCGTGGGCCGGATACCGTCGATCGTCCACAACCAGAGAATGGCCACAGTCACGTAAACACCGCCATACGCAGCGTAAATTCTGCCGGCGGCAGCCGGATGAAGCGTGAGCAACCAGGAAAAAACCGCCAGGCTCAGGGCCGCGGGCACAAGCAGCCAGGGCGACTTGCCTTTGTGGAGCCACAGATACGGCAGGTAGCAGCCGAGTATTTCGGCAACCGCCGTCACGGCGAACAGCGCGCCCGTCACGATGAGATTCATCCCGCTATCTTAACCAACGACGGTCATGCGGAAAGTCGCAGGCGATTGACCGATGGCTGAGTGCCGAAGACCGACGACCAAGTGGTAAACGTCTTTCCCGTTGCGGGAAGAGTTCGATGCCTTGCCCGCGGTTCAGACGTCCGATGACGATCGCGGTCCGCGTTGCAAAATCTTCCACACGACTTGCCCTTCCGAGCCATCGATCAGGGCGCCGACGCCGTTAGGGCGCGAGAAAGCCACTTGCTTTTGCTCCAGGCCGAACAGGTGCAACAGCGTGGCATGATAGTCATGATGGCTGACCGTGTCCTTGACGGCTTTGTGGCCGAGTTCGTCGGTTTCGCCGTGAACCGTCCCACCTTTTACGCCACCGCCGGCCAACCACATACTGAAGCCATAAGTGTTGTGATCTCGGCCGATGTTCTTCTCGTTTTCCACGACCGGCAGTCGGCCCATCTCGCCTCCCCAATGCACGAGCGTGGTGTCCAACAGTCCGCGCTGCTTCAGATCTTGCACCAGAGCGGCCGCGGGTTGATCGGTGCGACGACAGACCGTCGGCAGACCTTTCTCAATGCCGCCGTGGTGGTCCCACGCCTGGTCGGCCGTGTGAAGTTGCACGAAGCGCACGCCGCGTTCGACCAGTCGTCGGGCGATCAGGCAGCGCGTGCCGTACTCTTTTGTTTCCGGCACATCGATGCCATATAGCTTGTGTGTCTCGGCACTTTCCGCCGCAATGTCCAAAGCTTCCTTGGCGGCCCCCTGCATGCGCGCCGCGAGTTCGTAACTCTGAATCCGCGCCGCCAGATCTTGTTCGCGTGGATGCCGGGTCAAATGCTCGCGATTGAGATCTTCGAGGTAACTGAGAAAGCGTTTTTGCGCCGGGCCGCGCAATTGCGGTGGCGGATCAAGATTCAAAAACCGCGGCTCCGTAGGGCGGACCACGGTCCCTTGATACAATGACGGCAGCCAGCCGTTTTGCCAGTTGTCGACCCCCAGCACAGGGAGTCCGCCCGGGTCGGTCAAAACGACGAAAGCGGGCAAGTCCTGACATTCGGATCCCAGCGCGTAGGTGATCCACGAACCCAGTGCGGGGCGCCCCGCCGCGATTTGTCCGGAGTTGAGTGCCGCGATCGATTGCCCGTGGTTGTTGACATCGGTATGCATCGAGCGAATGAGGCAGATATCATCGACCACTCGACCCAAATGGGGCAATAGTTCGCTGAGCTCCATGCCGCATTGGCCGTGCTTCGAGAATTTCCAAGGACTGCCGAACAGCTTGGTGCTGGCTTCGGCGACATTGTCGTACTTGATATCGCCCGTGAAATTCTGCAGGTGCCGCCTGGTCAGCTCCGGCTTGGGGTCGAACAGATCGATATGGCTCGGACCGCCTTGCATGAACATCGAGATCATGGCCTTCGCTTGCGGCGCATGCACAGGCGCGCGGGGCTTGAGGTCGAAGGTCACCGGCTCCAACGTGGGTTTTGCCGGCGACGCGCGCAATGCGTCCTGGCCGAGCAGCCAAGAGATGGCCATGCCGCCCAGCCCAAAAGCTTGCTGCTTAACGAAATGTCGGCGTGTGAAATGGGACATTCGATGGCCCTCAATCTACGTACAGAAATTCGTTGGAGCTGAGCAGTGCGTGGCAGAGCTGCGCCAAGGCGATGCGCGCCGGCGGCGCGGGTGGTTTTTTTGGATCCGCCGGTGCTGCAGAGGCCGCCTGGCTGATTAATGCGGTCTGTTCTGTCAGGAAGGATATACCCGCGCGCGTGGCGTCTTCAGTAGGCGGACGTGAATAGGCCAGCAGCCAGGCACGCTGGAATTGTGCCGCAGGGTCCGCTCCCGCTTCGCGTTCAATGCGCTCTGCCATGGCCTCGCTCTGTTCGACGACGAACGCGCTATTCATCATCAGCAGCGATTGCGGCGCCACGGTCGACGAGGTACGCTGCTCGCAATTGGGCTTCATCAGGGGCGCGTCGAACGGTTCGAGCATGCCCAGCGGGCGCGACCGGCGCACCTGAACATAGATCGTGCGGCGGAATTCATCTTCGCCCAACGGAACGACCTTGCCCGAGGGGCGTCCGGCGGAATCTCGCGTGTCGACGCCGACCACGAACTGCCCGGCTTCGTCGGGCGTGACCGGGACGGCCGGACCAAACATCTTGCTGGACAGTCGACCGTTGATGGTCAGAAGCGAGTCGCGAATGCTCTCGGCTTCCAGGCGCCGTACGCTCATGCGCCCCAGCAGTCGGTTGTCGGGATCGAGCGCGTCGAGCAAAGCTCGCCGCTCAGAAGATTGTCGATAGACGGCCGACGTGACGATCGCCCGCACAAAGGGCTTCAGCTTCCAGCCCCCTTGCATGAAATCGTCCGCCAACCAGTCGAGCAGCTCGGGATGCGAGGAGGGCTCTCCCAATGTGCCAAAGTCGCCAGACGTCGCCACCAATCCCCGGCCGAACAAGTGCAGCCAGAAACGGTTGACCAGCACCCGGGCTACCAGCGGGTGCCGCCCATCGGTCAAGTGACGGGCATACGCCAGGCGACGGCCGCTGGTGGGGCGCGTTGGGTCGGCCGCGATCGCGAAGCCGTTCGAGTTCAAGACGGCCAACTCGCCAGGCGCGACTTCCTGCCGCGGTTGATTGAAGTCGCCGCGCGCGAATAGTTTCGTCACGGGAACCTGGCCTGGCACTTCCGTCAAGCAGAGCACGTAATCGTCTGCGGGACGTTTCTTACGCGTGGCTTCGGTCCGCTCGTCCCACTTTTTGTTGAATTCAGTCAAACGATCTGCCACGTAGAGGTAAACCGTCCCACGGTCAACATTCAGAAACGGGTAGTCCTTGATCAGTTGTTGCTGCTCGGCGGTTCGCTCTTTATCGGGTGTGGCGCGGGTCGCGCGGGCCAGCGGCTGAATGGCCTCGGGCAGTTTTGCGAACTCGTGCTCAAGCGTCTCGCCGACAATTTTGTCGAGTGCTTCGTTGCGCTCGCGCGTGACCTCGTTCAACTCAGCTTCGGCGGCGGTGGCTTGCTGGCGAATCTCTTCCGTCCAAAGCGATACGAGGCGCGTCTCGGGCACGCGCCAGTTTTGCCAGTCGTAGGCCGGCTCGAACAACGCCCGCACGCGATGATAATCGGCATGCGAAATCGGATCGTAACGATGGGCGTGGCACTGGGCACAGCCGACAGTAAGCCCTAATAGCGAAGTCGATACGATCTTGATCGTGTCGGCCAGCACTTCATTGCGCGCCAGATTCTGATCCGCGGCGCCGTCGCCGGTTCCGTCCGGTCCCATCCGCAGCATGCCGGTGGCGATCAGCGTGTCGGCTTGCTGCGCGGTCAGGTTCGCATAGGGGGGCGTCAATAATTCGTCGCCGGCCAGTTGCTCGATCAAGAACTGATCCCACGGCTTGTCGGCGTTGAATGCGCGAATCACATAGTCCCGATACTTGTACGCCCATTTGCGCTCGGCATCTTGCTCGGTGTAGCCGTTGCTGTCGGCGTAGCCAACCACGTCCAGCCAGTGGCGCGCCCAGCGTTCGCCAAATTGCGGCGCGGCCAGCAGCCGGTCGACCAGGCGTTCGTAGGCATAGGGACTCGCATCGGCCAGGAATTCTTCCACAGCCTGGGGCGTTGGCGGCAAGCCGGTGAGATCGAATGACAGACGCCGCAGCAACGTCGACCGATCGGCCTGCGGACCAAAACTTTCTCCCTTCGCTTCCAAGCGCGCTAGCAGAAACGCATCGATTGAGGTTCTCGCAAGTTGCGGATTTTGCAACGTAGGAAAGGGCGGCCGTCGGATCGGCTGAAACGACCAATGGGCCCGCTCTTCGACAGTAAACGTATCACCAGCGGCCAGCGTGGTTGGCTCTTCTCGCAATGTCTTCGCGCCGGCGTCGATCCAGCGCGCCAGGATATCCAATTGGGCTGGGATGATCTGCTTGGCGTCGGGGGGCATCTCGCCGGCCAACACGCGCGCGTACAGCAGACTTTTGCCATGATCCCCCGCCACGATTGCTGCGCCCGAGTCGCCCCCTTGCAGTAGCAACCGCGCGGTGCGCGTGTCGAGCGCGCCCTTGAGATCGTCGTCCTCACCGTGACAGCGCCAGCAGTGCGCCTTCAAAATCGGACGAACATGGGTCTCGAAGTGTACGGACTCATCGACCTGCCAAGCCAAAAGCGTGGCCGGCATGCACCAGACGAATAAGCAGACAAGAAGGACTCGCGGCATGGCCAAGGTGGGTGGGGCCGGTGGGAAAGCGCGATGGTTCCAGCCGCCGCATTGTAGTTGCCCAACGGCGGCCATTCAACCATTTGATGCCGTCGCGGCCGGTGGCTGGCTTCGGTTCTCGCCAACCTTCGGCCGCAAGCAACTCAACGCACGCAACGACATGGCCCAGGCTGGCATCCGACGTGGCAAACTGCCGAGGGCGCAATCGTTACTAGGTAGCCCGACGATATCAGGCCCCCACGAGCCACTGTGGGAAGGCAACGCGTTTTGTCGTTGCCCTGCCACGGCGCGCGTTACTTGGGCATGGGAAGCATGATCAGGGCATTTTCTGGGAACGATACGTCGCCCTGTTTGCCGTTGATCTGGTATTGAACCTTGAGGATCTTCACGGTGCCCGGCGCGGGGTCGCCGCCGAAGCTCTCGTTGTATCCTGGCGACGGCAAGGCAATGAGCGGCAGACCATCGACGCACTTTTGCAGCGATGCGGTGACGTCCTTCTGCGAGCTCCCGGCTCCGTATTCCGCCTTGACGATGCTGACCTTTACGGGATCCAAGCCTGTCTTGGCGAGCAGTTGCTTGAGGCGGCTACCATCGCCGCCGATCTTTTGGGCAATGACGAGCGTGGTCCGGCCGGCATCCTCGCTTAGCGCGGGAACCTGCGTCGCTTTGGCCGCGACCTTGAACGACTCTTCATTGGGATAACGCTCGAGTACGGCCAGTACTAATTTCTGCTCATCGGGGCGGCCGGCCGCGGACAGCGCGTTTTGGCACATCGCGGCACGTTGCGCGTCAGGCATGGCGAATTGCCGCGCCAGGCGGATGTAACCACGTAGCGCGCGGACCTTGTACTTGTCTTCGGGCGCCGTCTTGGCCAGCTCCAAAAGGACGGGCCCGGCGTCGACGTTCATCCATTCACCCAACACGCGGCTGCCGGCATCTTGCAGCTGGGGATCGTTGCTCTTCATCGCGGCGCCGATCGTGGCCAGGGCCTGCGGTCCCCCCATGGCACCCAGGATCTCGATAAGGTTCGACTTCGTCGCGACGGGTGCGCGGGTGATTGCTTCGGCCAATACGGCGGCACAGCCCTCGCGGTCCGGCATCCGCAGGCATGCTTCGCGCAGCGCGCGTTGCGCCGTCGGCGCGTCATCCGCGTTCTTAGGAGTCAGGACTTGCGAAACCAACACGGCGAGCTCTTTCTGACTGATGGTCGCACCCAATGCAGTCAGCGCGGCGCTACGCACCGACGCGTCGGAACTATCGAGCGCCTTGACCAACGCACCTGTGTCGTTGATGCGCCGTTGGCCGACCAGTTCGATCAGCACTGCCAGTGGTTTTCCTTCGGCTTTGGCCAGCCGCGCGGTGATATCCGCATCCACGTTTTTGTCGGACAGTGCGGCTACTGCCTCTTTGGCCGATTGCGCTACGTCAGCGTCGTCCTCCGCGGCGATCTTCAATAGCGGCGATACGCTCGACATGTCGCCCAAGCGACCAACCACTCCCAACGCCGCGATGCGCACTTGCTTGTCGCCCTTTTGGGCCGAACTCAGCACGGCGGGCAGAACGGCAGCATCACCGCGGTCTGCCAATACGTACAACAGCAACGGCGCGCGATCGGGCGAGGCCTGCGCGATTTCAGCGACCAGAGCGTTCGCCACATCACGGCCGGGAAGGTCGCGGGCCGCACCGAGGGCAATCTGGAACATTGCCTTGTCCGCAGACTTGAGTTGCTCGATCAAGAGCGGGATGCCGTCCGAGCCACGGGCCAGAATTGCGCCGCGCGTGGCTTCCAGAACTCGTGGTTTCGGTACGTCGGCTTTGCGGACCTCGTCATAAATCTCGGCGGCTTCTTTGTTTTTGCCGTCGCGGGACAACCGCTCTGCGCAAAGGATCGATCCCTCGGCGACGGCACTGCGGACTGGGCCCACGCTGCTGGCGAGAGCGGGACGAAGAGCCTTGATGGCCGCGTCGTTTCCTACGTGGCCCAAAGCGACGGCTGCGGCCGAAGCGACCTCAACATCTTGATCTTTCAATCGGCCGGCCAACTG
>DASXEJ010000091.1 GCA_036490175.1 Pirellulales bacterium
GGCGGCAATTTGTAGAGCACCGGCCAGGTCGAGAGCGTGGAGTTCGGATCGCGTGCGTAGGGATCGCTCACGAACAATTGCGCCAACGCCGTCTGGCCCCAGAGGCAAGAACCCAACACAGCCAACCAAGCGATGCGCCGCATAACAACCTCCGCCGAAAACACGGGTTTGAAACGATCGTGCGGCCTTTATTGTCATTCATGGCCAGTCAGGAAGCAAAACATTTTGCACCCCGCCGGTACTTGATCGGGCCGGGGGGCGGCGGGCCGGACGTTGACCGGGACCGCGGGCGTCGGGGCCCGAGGCCCTGAAAACAGCCGCCCATGGGCTCCCAACGTCCCGAAAGCTCGCCGAGCGCTGCTTACTCCATCCCCTGAGTCGCCATCGCGTCGGGCGACATGGAAAGAGCATGACGGTTTGATACCGGCAACAACAACGTAAGTCCTGCCGCTGCCAACACAAACAGCGTCGAGACCCAGAGGCAACCTGGCAAGCCCGCCGCCAGGTACATCACGCCGGACAGCAGCGTGCCGACCAGCCGGCCGCAGGCGTTGGCCATATAGTAAAAGCCGACGTTCAGGGCCACTTTGTCGGAGTCGGTATAGGCCAGAATCAGATACGAATGCACCGATGAATTGACCGCAAACACGACGGCGAATAGCGCCAACCCGCCCAGCACGGCCAGCGTGGGATAGACGTTGAATTGCAGGGCGGCAGCGATGCCGGCGGAAACCGCGGCCAGCAAGAACCCCCAGAATTGTGCGCCCTTGGCAATCGCCGCTGCGTCCGCATCGCGTTTGAGAAACTTCGGCGCAACGGCTTGGACCATGCCGTAGCCGATTACCCATGCGGCCATGAACCCGCCGACGCCGCTGAAACTCCAGCCCAAAGCGTCGTAAAGAAAAATCGGCAGGCCGACGACAAACCACACATCGCGCGAGCCAAACAAAAAGAACCGGGCAAGCGACAGCATGTTGATTTCGCGGCTCTTCGAGAAAAGCTGCTTGAACTTGACCTTCACCTTCGACTTGCCCATGTCCTGCTTCAGGCTCAGGACCGAGCCGACCAGCACCATGCCAAGCGCCCCCGCCATAGCCCAAAGCGCGCCAGCGAAGCCCAGCCAGCTTAGGAGCACGCCGCCGACCAGGAACCCAAGCCCCTTCAGGGCGTTCTTGGAGCCGGTGAGAATCGCGACCCACTTGAACAGTGCCGAGTCGTTCCCTTCAGGCACGAGCAGCTTAATGGCGCTCTTGGAACTCATCTTGGTCAGGTCTTTGGCGATGCCCGAGAGGGCCTGGGCCGTCATCACGTAGGCGACCGAGAGCCACGCCGCCCATGCGGGGCTGACGAACGACAGCATCACGAGCGCGGCAACCTGGATGGCGAGCCCGGCGAACAGCGTGAGCCGCAGGCCGAACCGTGAGCCGATCCAGCCCCCGAACAGATTCGTCAGGATGCCGAAGAACTCGTAGAGCAGGAAGAGGAAGGCGAGATTGACCGGCGTGTAGCCGAGCTGATGAAAGTGCAGCAGCACCAGCATGCGCAGCGCGCCGTCGGTGAGCGTAAAGCCCCAATACGATGCCGTGACCAGGGCATAATTGCGCAAATCCATTGAACCGTTTCCCTACGGAGAAATATCGAACCTGCTATCCGTCTACCGCTTGAGCGCCGGCTTCTTTCCATCATCTTTAACGGTCGATGACGGGCCAGCGGCCAAGCCGAGACTTCTGCCGACCAGGGCAGCCAGTTCGACCAGCCGGTTGGCGTAGCCGATTTCGTTGTCGTACCAGGCGAGCACCTTGACGAGAGTTTGATCGACGACCGTCGTGGACGGGCCATCGACGATGCTCGATCGCGTGTCGTTGAGAAAGTCGGCAGAGACCAGCGGCTTCGATTCAAATCCCAAAATGCCCTTGAGCGGGCCCTCGGCGGACTGCTGCAAAAAACCATTGACCTCCTGCACGCAGGTCGGCCGCTCGACTTCGAAGACACAATCGGTGAGCGAGGCATTGAGCAGCGGCACCCGGACGGCAAGGCCGTTCAGCTTGCCGTTCAGTTCCGGGTAAATCAGGCCGATCGCCGTCGCCGACCCGGTGCTGGTCGGAATAAGCGAATTCAGCGCCGAGCGAGCACGGCGCAGATCCTTGTGCGGGGCGTCGACAATGACTTGCGTGTTCGTCACGTCGTGCATCGTGGTGATCAGGCCGTGCCGGATGCCGATTTCTTCGTGCAGCACTTTGACGACGGGCGCCAGGCAGTTCGTCGTGCATGACGCGGCCGTGACGATACGATGACGAGCGGCGTCGTAGAGGTCATCGTTGCAGCCCATCACGATGTTGATTGCACCTTCCTTCACCGGCGCGGCGACAACGACTTTTTTCACCCCGCGGTCGAAGTGCCCTTGCAGCGTCTGGGGCGTCAGGAACTTGCCCGAGCACTCGAGCACAATGTCAATCTCGTGCTCGTCCCAGGGGATTTCGCCGGGCGAGGGGCGATCGGTAAAGCTGACCCGGTAACCGTCGATGGTCATCCCCTCGGCGTCCGCCTCGATCGCGCGGGGCCACCGGCCGTGGACCGAGTCGTATTCGAGCAAATGCGCGGCGGTCGTCGCCCCGCCTTTCACTTCGTTGATATGGACAAAATGAAAATTGTGCCAGTCCCAGGCGGCGCGCAGCGCCAGCCGCCCCATTCGTCCGAAGCCGTTGATTCCGACGCGTGTGGTCACTGCGTTTCTCCGAATGCGTTCTTTCGGCCTAATTCCCGATTCGCTGCATGGCTGCCAGGGCTTTTGCCTCGACCGCCGGCGGGACACGGACATAGCCGAGCGGCTCATTGCAACGCTGCCCCTGGGTAAGACCCCATTTCACGAAATCCTTGATGGCCTTTGCCTTTTGCGCATCGGCGTACTGCTGGTAAAGCAAGAGCCAGGTGTACGTCACGATGGGATAGGACTGCTTGCCGTCCGGATCTGGAAAGAACGCGCGTAGGTTCGCGGGAAGCTCTGCGCTCAACAGAGTGGCGTGCCCACTGTCGGCAGTCGGCATCACGAACGTGCCCTCTTTGTTTTCGAGCTGCGCCATCGCAAGCTTCGCGCGTTCGGCGATTCCATACTCCGAATATCCGATCGCTCCCGGAATACGCGCGACGTGTGCGGCGACCCCTTCATTTCCTCTGGCACCGATGTGCGTCGTCGGCCATTGAACGGCGGTGCCCACTCCTGGCCCGTCCCGCCAGGCTTTGCTGATCGCCGACAAGTGATTGGTAAAGGCGAAGGTCGTGCCACTGCTTTCGGTTCGGACGACGAGTGTGATGGGGACATTCGGGGGATCGATCTTGGGATTCGCCTTTTGAATGCGGGCGTCATCCCACGATGTGATCTTGCCGAGGAAGATATCCACGTAAACGTCACGAGGCAGCCGCAGGCCGTTTGGGACACCAGCCAGGTTGTAGGCAATCACGACCGTGCCGGCCGCCACGGGGACGAGCTGCACGCCGCGCTTGACCGATGCGATCTGCTCGTCGCTCAAGGCAGCGTCGCTGCCCCCGAAATCGACGGCGTCGGCCATGAACCTCTTTTGTCCCTCGCCGCTTCCTACGGCGTCGTATTCAAGCAAGACGTTCGGATGGAGTTCGTGGTATTCTTCGGCCCACTGCCGATAGAGTGGAGCCGCAAAGGTTGACCCGGCCCCGCGGATGACGATGACATCGCGGTCCGGACGCGACGTCGAGACTCTGGTGTCTCCGCATCCCAACAAAAAGCCGAAACCGACTGTCAGAACGGCGAACCGTATCACGCCACTCGCGTGCGACATGGGTCTTTTCCTCCGGGCCGCTGCTGCGGCCAGCTTTGGCACAAAACTCAGCACGGGCAATCATTTCGTCATTCGACGATTGACGATCTTACTGGGAAGGGCACCTTGGCGGCTGTTAGATTTGGGTTAGCGGTCGAGCAATCGTCGCGGAAGGCGAACGGACAATCGCGAGCGGCCTGCATAATGCCCAAGATTATTCAGTTGATGCCCATCGCCGCTTCTTGTGGCCGCGTCCGCTGGCGGCTATCCTTGAGCAAATGCCGCCCTCTGAAACGGTCGAGTCTCCCGCTTCCCCAACCGGCTACAAAATCGCAAAATAACGATAATGGCTAAGAAAGATACTGCTTGCCCGGAAGAGGACAAGCTTTGCGAGGCCGACGTCACCGCGATCGACACGCGACCCGTCGAGGGACCGGCCGCCGACGAGGAGTTGGCGCTACTGACGAAGGCGGTCGGACACCCGGCGCGCGTGCAAATTCTGCGGCTGCTTTCCCGCCGGCAGTCTTGCGTCTGCGGCGAAATCGCCGACGCGTTTCCGCTGGCACAGTCGACCGTCTCGCAGCATCTCAAGATTCTCAAAGAAGCCGGGCTGATTCGTGGCGAGGTCGACGGCCCTCGCGTTTGCTACTGTGTCGATGCGCGAACCCTTCGCCGGCTGAAGGCACTGATCGCGGTGATCTAGCCGCCGGCCTTTGTCGCCTTCGCATTTTGCCGCGCCGGCCCTTTTGGGATCATTGTTCCCGCGTCGGTTGGTACGTAGGATGAAGACTTACCCCCTGGTGGGAGGCGAGACTTTGTCCGGGCGTTCGATCCAGCAGCGTATTTTGCTCCCCGTCGTGGGCGTCGTGGCGGTGGCGCTGACCGTTTCGGCCGCCATAACGGCGGCCTGGCTGCATCACACGGTGCAGCAGCGCGACCAGCAGCGGCTGGCCCGGGTGGTGGCGGCACTTACAGCCCCGGGGTTCCCGCTC
>DASXEJ010000092.1 GCA_036490175.1 Pirellulales bacterium
GCCCATGTTCCGGTGCGAGCCCTGCGGGCGATGGTCGTTGAACCCTTGGCGATGCTCGCATTGCAGGCGGACAAAAACGCCCCCCATTTACAACGACCGGCCCTCGGCCTAAGCGAGAAATCGAATCAGGAGAGTGTGAACCACGAATCACATGAATTGCACGAATGGGGATTGTGGTTTCTTCGATTGCGGTTGATTTGGTGAGCGGTTGGTTGTTGCGGGGCGCGTTACCCTCCCCTGGCCCTTCCCTGGCAGGGAGGGGATTCATACTTGGGGCCCGCGATCCCTTGCGGTGGCGGGCGGCGTGGGGCGCGCGTTTGCTGGACTTTGTTTTCGTGCAATTCGTGTTATTCGTGGTTGCTGATCTTCTTCCTCTGTACTGTTTGAGTGCCGGTATGCCGCCCACCCGCCGCCGCTGGTTTCAATTTGGGCTGCGCACGATATTTGTCGCGCTGACGACCATGGCTGTTCCGATGAGCTGGCTCGGCTACCACCTCCATTGGATGCGGGAGCGGCATGCGTTTGCCGCCGGTTTGATCGAACGACGGAAGCAACTGAATATCGGCACGGTGTTCAGTCAACCCTTTGAGCTGCGCTCGGATAAAATGCCGTTTGGACTTCAGCTATTGGGAGAGCGCGCACAGCAATCGATCTATTTGCTGCGGCGATCAGGCGCGGATGATGATCGACTCAATCCGGCCCGCGATGACGAGGACGAAATACGCAGGGCGCGCGGCCTGTTCCCCGAGGCGTCCATAAGCATCTTCACGGTGACCGGCGATGGCACGAGCCGTAGAGAGGGCGTTTCGTGGTAGTGGTTAGCACGCAGCTTGGATCGTACGTCGCGTCATCCTTGAGCCCTACGAATGCCGATCAAACTCTCGCATCGGCAAAAGCTTGCTTCAAGCACTCCAGTCCCTTGGTGCCTGCCGCGCCGTCGACGACGACGTTGACGCGCACTTCGCTGGTGTTGATCATCTCGACGTTGATGCCTGCCTCGGCCAGCGAACGGAACATGCGAATCGCCACGTCGGTGTGGCTGCGCATGCCGATTCCTGAGACCGACAGCTTGGCAACCTTGGGCGAGCTGGTGACCGGCCCGCATCCCAGGCTCGTGGCCGTCTCGCGGCTGACAGCCAGCGCTCTGTCGAGATGCGCCTGCGGCACGGTAAAGCTCAGGTTGGCGTGCCCGCCGCGCCCCAGGCTTTGCACGATCATGTCGACAAAGATATTGCCCGCCGCGATCCGCTCGAACACCTCGGCCGCCAGGCCGGGCTGATCGGGCAGACCGCTGATCGTGACCCGCGCCTGCGACTGGTCGAGCACGATGTCGTCGATCGTCAGGTCTTCCATGCCTTGCAGGCGTGCCACGATCTTGCCTTTTAGCCGCGCTTCGATCTCGTTGGCCGAATGGCTGCGCGGCTGCTCGCCGGGCGACGCTTTGCCACGCGCCGCCGTAGGCTCCTTTTCCAGCTCGAAGGCACGATGCACGGCCCGCAGCGCCGTGGCGGCCTGGTCGCGGCTGACCAATGCCGAGATTTTAATCTCGCTGGTCGTGATCATCTGAATGTTGACGCGCGCGTCGGCCAGTGCGCGGAACATTCGCTGTGCGACGCCGGTCTGCGTGGCCATGCCCAACCCCACGACCGAGATTTTCGAAACCGAGTCGTCGCGGCTGAATCCCTCGGCCCCCAACTCGCCGGCCGCCGTTTCCACCGCTTGCAAGGTGGTCGCCAGCTCGTCCTTCGGGACGGTGAACGAAATATCAGCCTTGGCCTCGGCCCCCACGTTTTGCACGATCATATCGACCGAGATGTTTTTCGCCGCGATCTTGGAAAACAACGCCAGGCTTGCCCCTGGACGATCGGGCACGCCCAACAGCGTCACGCGGGCTTCGTTCTTGACCAGCGTCGCGCCGCTGACGGCTTGCTCGGGCGACTCCGGCTGATCCGTAATCACCGAACCCGGCTGATCGCTGAAGCTGCTGCGGACGTGAATCGGCACGGCGAATTTCTTGGCGAACTCGATCGAGCGGCTGTGCATCACGCCGGCGCCCAGGCTGGCCAGCTCGAGCATCTCGTCGTAGCTGGTCTGCCGCATACGCCGCGCCTCGGGCAACAGCCGTGGATCGGTCGTGTAGACGCCGTCGACGTCGGTATAAATTTCACACGAATCGGCGGCCAGCACCGCCGCCAGCGCCACGGCCGTGGTGTCACTGCCTCCGCGGCCGAGCGTGGTGATGTTGCCGTCTTCGTCGATCCCTTGAAAGCCGGCGGCGATCACGATCTTGCCGGCGTCCAAGGCTTCGCGCATGCGATCGGTCGAAATGGATTGAATGCGCGCCTTGGTATGCGTGCGGTCGGTGCGAATGCCGATCTGCGCGCCGGTAAAGCTGATCGCCTGGCAGCCCAGCGATTCGATCGCCATCGCCATCAGGGCCACGCTCACCTGTTCGCCCGTGGACAACAGCATGTCCATTTCGCGCGCGGGCGGGCGGTCCATGATCTCGTGAGCCAGATCCACCAAGGCGTCGGTGTTGTGTCCCATCGCGCTGACGACCATCACGACGCGATTCCCCTCGGCCTGCGCGCGAACCGCCTTGCGAGCCGCGGCCAGGATCTTCTGACTATCGGCAACGCTGGTGCCGCCAAATTTCTGCACAATCAATCGCATGAGTCTGTTCTATCGTAGATAACGTTAAACGAAAAAAGTCTTGAGAGGACCCGGCAGTCAGGGTACCCGGTTGTTACCGCGTCCCTTCGAGAAAATAGCGCATCATCTTCCAGCCGGGATCGAATGCCAGGTGGGACTGCGCCGCCGCGGGCTCGCTGTACGTGCTGATTCCGTCCGGCTGCACGCCCGTACCCGCGATCGCCAGCGGCACGGCGCCGTGGCTGTGCGTCTTGGTCCGCACCGGCGTAGGATGATCGGGTGTTACCAGGATGCGATATTCGCCCTGAGCGCGCAACGCCTCGATCAGTGGACCGACGATATGACGATCGATCTGCTCGAGCGCCTCGATCTTGGCCGCCACCTTCCCCTCGTGCGAAGCTTCGTCCGTGGCTTCGACGTGCACGCAGATAATATCCGTATCGGCGATCGCCTTAACGGCGTAGCGTCCCTTGGCCGCGTAATCCGTGTCGAGGTAACCGGTGGCGCTGGGCACTTCGATCCGTTGCCAGCCCACCAGCGCCGCCAGGCCACGCAACAAATCAACGGCCGTGATCATGGTGCCCCGGCGGCCGTAAACTTCTTTGAACGGCCGCAGCGCAGGCGTCCGTCCCAGACCCCACAGCCAGACGTTCGTCGCGGGCAGCTTGCCAGCTTTTTTGCGGGCCACGTTCACCGGATGATCGGCAAACAGCCCCACGCTGTCGTGCATCAATTGGTTCAGCAGGTCGCTGCCCGGCCCGCGCGGGTAGTCGTTCAGCACGGATTTGTCAGTCAGGTCGTGTGGCGGCGTGGCCCGCGTGTCGCGACTAAACGGCGCTGGTGCGCCCGCGCCACGATAGACCAGCAGGTTGCGATAGCTCACGCCCGGATAGAATTGCAAGCGATCGTGACCAAGTTTCTGCTGCGCCGTGGCCAGCAACTGTGTCGCTTCGTCGGTCGAGATGTGGCCGGCCGTGAAGTCGCGCATCGACTGCTCTTCGACCGTTACCAGGTTGCAGCGAATCGCCCAATCGTCGACCCCCAGCTCGATGCCCTGCGCCGCGGCCTCGAGCGGTGCGCGGCCGGTGAAATATTCCAGCGGGTCGTAGCCGAACAAACTGAGATTGGCCACATCCGATCCGGCCGGCAGCGAAGCCGGCACATGACTGGCGCGGCCGACCACTCCGGCCGCCGCAATGGCGTCCATATGCGGCACATGGGCCGCTTCGAGCGGCGTACGCCCGCCCAGCGACTCCTGCGGTTCGTCGGCGCATCCATCCGGAATAACAATCGCGTACTTCATGTCACTTCTTTACTACAAGCCAACACATGATGAACCAACCAGCACTCGCCGACAGAACTCTAGGTAGGCCCCCTGAACAAATCCCCATTCGTTTAATTCGTGGTTCAAACTCTTCTGTTGTCCGTGTTCCAAGGTCGGCTTACGAACTCATTCCGAAGACCAGTGACCACGAATCACACGAATTGGACGAATACAGGACAAGAAAAGCAGTCGCCAGGCTCGTCTGCTTCGTCCTATTCTCTCACTTTCATCCGCACGCTTCCTGGTCGAACGACGTTCGATCGGTCGATCTCTTCTTTCGCGCGGCGTGTCGCACCTTCGGTCGTGTGGTGGGTCATGATCACCAGCGGCACCACGTCGCGTTCGGTCTCGGCCGCTTCGTGCTGGATCACCGAGGCGATCGAGATGCCGTGCCGGCCCAGCACGCCGGTGATGTCCGACATGACGCCCGGACGATCCTCGACCTGAAATCGCATGTAGAACCGGCCCGACACGCGGTCGTGCTCGCGCGGCGCGACCAGGGCCTCGCGCTGCGACCATAGCTCGAGGGTCCGAAAGGTGATCGCTGTGCGACCTACGACCGTATCGATGAGATCGGCCACCACGGCCGAGGCGGTCGGCATCTGCCCAGCGCCAAGGCCGTGAAAGAAGACGCGTCCCACAGCGTCTCCCACGACCGAGATCGCGTTGTACGCGCTCCGCACTTCGGCCAGCGGCGTGCCGCACCGTACCAGCGTGGGCGAAACGTGCAATTCCAAGTCGCCGTTGACCAGCTCGGCCACGGCCAGCAGCTTGATGCGATAGCCCAACTCTTTGGCGTACAGCAAATCGGCCACTTCCAGCGTGTCGATGCCCTGGCGCGGAATATCGCTCCAATGCACGCGGGCCCCGAAGGCCAGGTGCGAGAGTATCGCCAGCTTCTGGGCCGTGTCGGTGCCGTCGACGTCCATTGTCGGATCGGCCTCGGCATAGCCGCGTCGCTGCGCGGCGGCCAGCGCCTCGGCATACGAGATGCCACGCTCTTCCATCTGCGTCAGTACAAAGTTGCTGGTGCCGTTGAGGATCGCGTTGACCGACAGGATTTGATTGGCCGACAAGCATTGGCTGATCGCGGCGACGATCGGAATGCCACCGGCGACCGAGGCCTCGAAGGCGATCGACCGGCCCAGCTCGCGGGCCCGATCAAACAGCTCCGGGCCATGCTCGGCCAGTAACGCCTTGTTGGCGGTGACTACATCCTTGCCGCTTTCCAATAGCGCCAGCATGATGGTCCGCGCCGGCTCTAGCCCGCCCAGCAGGTGGGCCACGGCCACGATGTTCTTGTCGCTGGTGATACGGGTCAAATCGGCAGAAAGGATGCCGTGCGGCAGCTCGCAATCGCGCGGCTTAGTCACGTCGCGCACCACGACCTGCTCAAGCCACAGCGTGCGTCCTGCATGACGCCCGGTGCGGTCGCCGTAGTCCAACAAAAGCTTGGCCACGCCCGATCCCACGGTCCCCAGCCCAACGATCGCGACTTTGGTTTTCTCCATCGGAGCGGACACAACAAAAGGGGGGTGCGCTGGCCAGCAAACTTGCCATCGTAGGTTCGCCAACGGCGGCTCGTCAAGGCTGCCAGGTCCGCAGCCTGGAGAACTACAACGTCGATTCATCGGTACTCGGGCGCTCCAGGATCGACGCGGCGGGTCTCACTCGTTCGTCACGCTTTGTCCCGACGACAGAACGACGTGCCCTATGACCTAATTAATCGGATAAAACGAGAACGCGGCGAGAGCGATCGTCCGGACGGACGATGGATAGAGGACCATCCGGCCGAGTATCATCAGGGGATGTGGAAAGTTCCGATCGGAGCAATCGTTGGCTTCTTTATTGGCGCGGGCGTCGCGGCCGCATTGGAAGCCAGCGGCGCGCCGGAATTCGTCAATCTTCTTGGCCTGGCGAGTTGTGTCGGGGGCGGGTGGATTGGTTGGAAGCTTCATCTGCAATATCCACCTCCACCGCGCGACTTCCTTCAATTCGGTACCCGGGGGATGCTCATGCTGGTGACAGCTATTGCCCTACCGGCCGCGCTCTGGCGAATTCCGGAATGCAGGGAGGTCCTCCTCTTCTACTGGGTATTGCTGTGCCTCGCGGGATCTTGGGCAGCGTCCGCGGCCGTGTTCGCGCGCCTGATCAAGCGGACACACTAATTGCTGTCACACGAAACAGTGGCGTTAACACCATGCCCACCATCTCGCGCACCCGTCGCCGCTGGTTTCAATTCGGCATTATGGAATTTCTGATTCTCACGGCGCTACTGGGTGTCGCCTGGTGGCAGGCGGCGCAATGGCCGGTGATGGAATTCTATGAGCTTGCCGGGCCGCCCCCAGATCGGATCGGAGTATGGATCAGGACGCCCACGCATCGAGAGATGGCAATTCGCGGCCTGTTAGCTTC
>DASXEJ010000093.1 GCA_036490175.1 Pirellulales bacterium
GCGAAAAAGAAGGGAAAGCAGTCGGCAGAAAATGCCACCGCCGCTTGCGAAACCTAACGAACAAAGCGATTATTCAACATCACAACCCGCTGGTCACAACCTGCCGATCCCTGGCTGGAACCAACGCGCCGAATGACACACCAATGGCGCTATCGCCACTTCTGACGGCTTTTGTTCCGTACTATTCGGCTCAAAATACATTAAGGCGACTACGCCGGTTGGAAGCGCAGAGCTACTCCCGGGTCTACAACCGCAACAGCGGCGGACGCAGCAATGCGAGAGTAGCGACAAGCTCGCCGCCTGTGCCGGCCGCGGTAGCGACAGTCTTGGGCAGCTGCGGCTGCCGGACGGTCGCCGGCTTTTCACCATGCGCGCTGGGATCGATCGTGACCTACGACCATAAAGACCGCAAAGCGTGCCGTTGACGGTTGTCACAGGGGCCGAGGGGGGGGCACCACGCCGCGGAGTGCCAGCGCTTGCCAGGTGCCTCGCAGGGCGGTGAGAGAGCGTTCGCAGGAACTCTCGCTAAAAACGCTTGCCGTAACCGTAACGCAATGGCAAAGGATGGGACAAGCGTTTGCCCGAGTATGCCGGATGGGTCTTAGGCTTCCCTGCCGATGACGAATCATTAGATCAATGCCATCTCCGCTGGCTCATTACTCGGGTTGGTGCACGTTGGAAGACACGCGATGGCTGAGCACGCGCCTTTTCCACCTCCATCCCACGACACCGTCAAAGCCAAACGCAGCCAGCAAGATGCTATCGGGCTCGGGCACGTTTTGGCTGGTCAGTGTCACGTTGAAAAGCGGCTGGGTTGGATCGATCGTGCTGCCGTTGGAGCGGGACAAGTCGGTGAAAACATCGAACGAACTGCTTAGGCCCACATGGCCGGATGTCACGCCGGTGATCGTAACGAAAGCCTTACCTCCGGTGCTCATAGCAAAATGATGGGTGCCCGCCCATTGGGCAATGAGCAAACCTGAGGCATCGAAATCTGAGCCGGGAAACGAACCGGTTGCTGCCAAATCGCTGACGGTTAGGCCCGACGGAGATAAACCACTCGGAGGAGTGACTTGAAAGTGCAGATCCAGCGATCCATTCGCGGGAAAGTCAGCGGCCAATCCGTCATAGAATACATCGAAGGAGATTGAATCCCCCGCCGCAGACATCATGACGACGTGGCCGGGAATTGCCGGCAAGCCGCTGTCACTCACCAGCGGCACGGAAAGCCCGAATGAGCCGATGGCAATGGCACTACCCGTACTCACATCAAATGCAGCGGCCGTCGAATTGTCGATTTTCTCCCAAATATCGGCGCCACGGAGATTACGGCAGGGGGTGCCGAGAAGCACGGCGCTAACGAGGAAGACGGACGTAATGGATTTCATGAGCGTTCCCCTCAACAGAGTAATGATGCCGGCAATTGGGAAGCAAAGTTACGTGCGGCGAGCATAGGCCGCTACGTTCCAGAACGCAAACTTAAAATGAGTGTCGACAAGGCAACGTTGCCGCCGCGACGCTCTAACAATGAACAATTTGCGCAAGCAGAATTCGCGTCTCCCACGAATTCGCTCGAACGCAGCAGCGCAGAATATCTCGATTATGGGAGACGCAGAGGTGTAGCGAGGTAAACGAGGTCGTCGTTCGCAATGTCAGCCGCAATCGCGCTGAAGGATTTGCGCAGGGCTTTAACTCGGCTGCATGGAGGCTGGGCGATACGGGGGCTATTTTCAGGCGTGTGGCCGCCATTGTACAGCAACCAGAAGGCGCCCTAGTGAACGCACCCAGCAGGATTATCGCAGTACGACTAGGAAGACAATCGTCACGAAATAAGCGACCGTGATGGCCAGCATCGACAGGACAACAAAGCCGCCGGGATATTTAGTCTTCATGGAAAAGACCCATCGTGTTTAAAGTTCGGCACGATGGGCGTGCGATGTGCCAAGAATACCCGGAGCAAACCGAATATGGAAGTCTCCATCAACGAACTGGCCAATCTGCCGCACCACGAGGGCCCAACTCGTGCTCAAAGCCGTGCGCGATGACTTCGCAGTCGAGATCAAGCACAGCGTGGGTGCCTTTTGGGTCTACGCGTTCGCGCATGAATCTGGCAGCGCTGCTTGGACGCGATGGGCCGCTGAGCGGTCGACGCCGCGGCAGGCGCGGGACCTTGCCGCGGAGTTGTGGCGAGACGGGAAGGAATGGAATCCACCCGTGGCCTGTTGCATGATGAGAGGGGGTGAATACGGCGTGCCGGCTAAGGTTCTTGCAGAAACTGCTCTGCTCATTTTGGGCGCGCTCGAACGGCACCCGATGACGTGCGTCGCTTTGGGGTGCGGAAAGCGGACCGGCGAACTACATCGTCTTGCCTACGGCAACGACCAACGGGATCAAAACGACGATCCAAAAACCGATGGGTATCATGACTTTGGCCCTTCTCGAAGTTGGCATGTCTCGGCCGAAGTAACCTCCGGATCTGGAACAGAGTTAACGCAACGTGCGCGCCATTTGCCCTAGGCGGCTTCAATGAGAAACGCCGTAACTCATTTACAGGTTAATGCCGTAGATTTTTTTCTGACGACACCATTTGGTCTCTGGTCCGCAGGGTAGGGCGCGACCGGTTGACGTATTTGGTCCCAATTTGAGATACCCGTGAGACGCATCTCATCCCTACTGTGCCGCCAGATAATTTGGCGTACCCTGCCGGGGCGCTGGCACGGCTTTGGTAGCCAGACATTGGAAGAAGGGGAGTAGATATGAACTGTCGCCAGGCTACAGTAGCCGCGCGGCCGAATGCCTCAACGCCGAAGAGGCTCGCGACGCGGCGACGGCAGTCTTTGGCAAGCAGATTTGACGATGCGGCGACAGGGCCCGCCACAGGTAGCTCGCACGCGTTGGCAAATCGCGGTTAGCGCATAAAGACAGCCAGGGAACCGGAGGAAACCTGGCGGCTCAGCAGGGACAAACAAATGTTGGCACGGCGTTCGCTCTGGCTGCTGCGGGATTTATTGAGACCGAATCTTTGCGGCAGCCCCTGGAGCCCTTCATATGAAATTCCCTGGATACAACGCTTTGGTGCTACCCCTGGTCGCGATGGTCGGTGTCGCAGCAGCGGCCGAAAACGTTCCAACTCGGAAGTTAACCGCGCAGCTGCAATACTTCATGACTACGGACACCAACGATGACAGCAGGGTAAGCGAAGAAGAATACGTCGGCCAAAAAGCCGGCAAGGCCCGAAAAAAAGCGGCCAGGGAATTCAGGAGCCTCGATGATAATGGTGATGGGTGGCTGTCTTACCAGGAGCATTCTCAAGGTAAAACTCGCTACGGATTCCCGCGGTAGACGAGTAAGCCGTTCTTGCCGTTCGCTCTTGTTTCTGGCCCGAGCGAGTCGTGCGAATGCGTTGATGCAGGGCCTCAGAGTGAACTGAAGCCAGCGGCGTCCTGTGGGCTGAGCGGGCGTATCTGCGATTATGCCTCCGCTGCTCGTTCGGTCAGCTCATTGGTTATCCAGGGCACTATCCGTCACGCGTGGACTCCGCCCCGGTCCGGTGGACGTTCATGTTGCAATCCGGTTATGGCCTTGGTCGCGGGTCATGATTGCCACTCGATCTTCCATCCTTGTTAGCAAAGAATTTCTCAAAGCCCGCGAAGTCATCTGCCCCGTCGTTCCTAATGTCGCTAGGATGTTCGCCACGCCATTGGTAGATGCGAAACCCACCGCCCTCGCCGTAGTCCTCGAGCTCAAGGCGAAGGGGCGGGGCCACCACGCGGATGCAGCGGCCTGAACCGCGGAACATGTTCTGGAGTTCGAGGATGCCTCCTGCGTAGCAGCGGGAATCCGGAGTGAGGTTAGATGTAATCAGGGGAGCCCGTCTACCTACGACTGAATCACTCATGCGCGGGGTGTCGCCTGCGCGCTTCGGGGCATGCGAAACGGACCCGGCGGAAATACATTGGCCGCGGCCCTGCCCGCGGAGAAAATGTCTTTTAGCGTGGCAAATCTTCGATGGGGCTCATACTGCGATACGTCAGCGCCAAGCCGTACAACACAATGGCCGCCAAGAACCACGGGCCGGCGATCATACCGGCGGTGAATGCGGTGTAGGCGTTGATTGTACTACCGGTCCAATGCGAGATGCCGCCGGTCACGGCAGCGGCAGCCAGCCCCCAGGCGGACATAACCCCCAGCCCGGCGACAAATAGCAATCCCTTGCCTGTGAAGGTGAGGATCGTGCGCAAGAATATCTCTAGTCCTTCTTGCTGCACGCGGTAGGGATAGAGCAAATAGATGAGGTTCTCGAGGCCGAATACGAGCAGATTCAGCGGCAGCAGGACCAACATCGTCGTTAGCAACATGTGCGGTGGCAGCGACCGCGCCCCGACGGCAACCGTCAATACGCAACTTTGAAACAAGCTGGCAATCAGCACCGGCACCACGGTCTGGCCGATGGCAGCCGCCGTCGGCGTAATTGGCATTCCCTTGAGCGTTGCCAACCGATCGAGATCACGGCGGAAGTCAAAACGCACTGCGGTCGGAAGTAGCAAAAACGTATAGAAAGCCAGCGTGCCTGTCGTGGAAAGTAACGCGATGTATGGATCTTCGATGACAAAACACTGGGCGCAGGCCAACACTGCCGGCGCGATCATGGCCGTCATCAGGCTACCCCAACTTCGACGGGCGCCCAGCACCTGCCGCCAGGCGAGCGCTCCGGCGCCGCCCCAGCGTGGAATGTTCGGCAGCCGCAATGTCAAAGGGGTGCAAGCCACCGTGCGGGGCCGATTCGGATGGACCCCCGCGATCGAAGTTTGGGCGGCGACCATCGTGCAATAGGCACGTCGTTGTCGCGCGGCCATTCGCCACGAGGTGCTCGTGTAGAGGCCGATGACAGTCAGGGCCAGTGCCGCCACGATTCCAGCGCATGTCGCTGCCTGCCAGGCGCTGGCGGCAGTAATCGCGTCCGCCAGGATTAGATTCACAAAGGATCGAAACGGCCACGTCGCGTATCCCAGCGCAGATTCGTTCGATTGTACAAGAATGTCCAAGAATCGTTGCAGCAGCCCTTCGCCGACATTGATACGACCATTGAAGGCATCCGCCCGCAGCAACGCTACGCCGCATGCGCAACCGCCGACGACCAACCCGGCCACGACGATCGAGCGATAGACAAGAAATAACAGCCGCCCCATGCCCCAGGTGACAATATCGATCGCCAGGCGGAGCATCTCCAGACACAGCATCGCCAGCACGACGCCGACGAGGCCCGTGACGACGTTGCGCAAATCGGGCCACAATAGCAGTGTGAACAGGCCCGCTTTCAGGCAGGTCGTGGACGTGACCGAGGCGAGTTGGTACGCCACCAGGTCGCGCGGCCGCAAGGGCATCGCGACCAACAGCTCGTCTTCCGTGGGCGTCCAATCAAACGGACTTTCAGGCCGGAAGAAGGCCGCCTTCGCAAAATGCCAGCCGGCATAGATCACCATTCCTAGCGACAGCAGCGCACGCAGCGTTTCGGGCGATGCCGTTTCCCGCAGCCAGATCGTCATGGCGGTGTTGCCGAGCCATGCCACCGCCAAAGCGCAGGCGATCGTCGATAGTACGAGCCGCCGCGTCTGGCAGAATCGTGCCCACATGCGACGGCGGCGACCGCCGCTTTGCAGTCGCAGCAGTTGCAGTACCGCCGGATGAAAGGGAAAGCTCAGCATGGCGTGGTAGCAGCGAAAAAAATGTCTTCCAGACGCGCGGCCGCGTCAACGCTGTCGAAACTCGCGCGCAATTCGCCGACCGGACCGAAGAAGCGCTGTACGCCTCCGGTCAGGATCAAGACGTGCGTACACAGGTCCTCGACCATCGCCAACATGTGCGAACTGATCATCACGGCTGCGCCCCGCGCGGCCCGTTCTTGCAGGGACCGTTTGAAAACGCGAATTCCCTGCGGATCGAGCCCCGTCAGCGGCTCGTCGAAGAGGATCGCTTGCGGATCGTGTAGATAGGCGCAGCAGATGGCGAGCTTTTGCCGCATGCCCCGCGACAGATCGCTGGCGGGCGTGCGAAGCTTGGCGGTGAGCTCAAACTCGTCGAGCAACCCGATCGCCTTCTTGCGTCCGTCGCGGACCGCATAGATGCTGGCGTAGAAGGATAGGTGCTCTTCGACTGTCAGATCATGAAATAGCGGCGCTTCGTCCGGCACAAAGGCCAGTCGCGATTTGGCGGCGATGGCTGCGGTTTCGACATCGTATCCGGCAATCGACAACCTACCCCGGCTGGCCGGAATGATGCCGGCGATGGCCCGCATCGTCGTTGTTTTCCCCGCGCCGTTCGGCCCGATAATGGCCAGCAACTGGCCTGGCTCGACGCAAAAGGAAATGCCGCCTACCTCCACGTGGTCGGCGAACGCCTTGTGGAAATCAACAACGTCGATCACGCCACGGTCCTCGTGGACGAAGGGGGGACAAATCAACGAACGGATGAGAGCGAACGGGCAAGATTCACTGGGCGATAATCACCGCTTCGCAAGTCTATGCCGTGCCCCAGGTTCATCCGGCCCGCGGGGACGGAAGTGCGGGTCGGCGCGGCGCGTCAACGTACCGAAAGAATCGGTTGCGCGGATTGCCCTCTTTTGTAAATCGGCAAGAGCTTTTGTTTGCCGCGCAAGACCGGATCGTGCCGGTCGTACAGCCCGATGCTGCGGCGGAGCCTGGCTAGAAAACTACTTCAACGGCCTGAGCAATGCCGCCCGTTCCAGGCAACGCGCAACTGCGCGCTGATCGCCGTATATCAATCGAGCACGCCTGCGTAAACCGCAGGGGAACTTCGGTCGATAGTCCTAAAAAGTACGCCCGACAGGATTCGAACCTGTAACCCTCGGTTCCGAAGACCGATGCGCTATCCAGTTGCGCCACGGGCGCTTTCCCGCAAATTGCGGCGTTTTGTTGACGGTTCGCAGTAGCTTGGTATTCTGTTGACACCCGACGTGACACCAGATTACCCATTCTGCCAAACGCCATGACCCAACATACAACAAAACCGGTCTCCGGCAAACCGACAAAGCCGTACCCCGAATTTCCCCTGTTCGCTCACGCCTCGGGTCGGTGGTGCAAGAAGATCCGCGGCAAGCACTGCTACTTTGGTCCGATCGACAATTGGCAAGCCGCGCTGGCTAAGTATCAGGACCAAATCGACGACCTTCGGGCGGGCCGAACACCGCGTGTAAATGCTGGCGAGCTGACGATCCGCGATTTGGCGAATCGGTTCATGACGTCCAAGTCGATGCTACGTGACACTGGAGAGCTCACGCACCGGACATGGGCAGACTACCATGCGTCGTGCGCTCGCTTGTGTGCGTTCTTCGGCAAAACGCGTCATGTTGCGGACTTAATTAGTGGCGATTTCGAGTTGCTACGAACCGACATCGCCAAAACGCGAGCGTTGGTTTCTCTGGGCAATGAGGTCCAACGGATTCGAAGCATTTTCAAATATGCGTTCGATGAGGGACTGATCCAGCAGCCAATCCGCTACGGCCAGGCATTCAAGCGGCCCACCAAAAGAACGCTCACAATCGCCCGCAATGCACGTGGCCCGCGCATGTTCGAAGCGGTTGAGATCCAATCCATTATTGCAAAGGCAGGAGCCCACCTAAAGGCGATGGCTCTGCTTGGAATCAATGCAGGGCTCGGTAACGCCGACGTGGCCCGTCTTGAGTTTCGGCATATCGACCTATCTTCCGGTTGGCTCAATTATCCCCGAGTCAAAACCGGCGCCGATCGGCGTTGCCCTCTGTGGAAAGAAACAATAGTCGCGATACATGCGGCTGTTGCGCTTCGGCCTGAGCCAAAGAATCTAGCTGACTCGCAAATTGTTTTCATCACTAAATACGGCGGTCGTTGGGAAAACGGCAAGCCCGGGAATGCACTGGCGCAGGAAATGGCAAAGTTGCTCAAAGAACTTGGAATACATCGTCCAGGCCTGAATTTCTACGCATTGCGACATACTACCGAAACAATCGGCGGCGATGCACTCGACCAAGTGGCGCTGAATCACATTATGGGTCACTCTCCGCCATCGACGGACATGTCATCCGTTTATCGAGAACGCATCAACGATGATCGGCTCAGGGCAGTTTCGGATCATGTGCGGGCATGGCTGTTCCCCCCGCAAAAACGAATCACGCGGAAAGCAAAATGATTTGATTTGCTGGGTCGCGGGGTAGCTCCCCGCACACGGCCACCGGGCATCGGTCGGCACCACCGCCGGGCCCGACTGGTCGGCCTGGCACAACGCAGGTGGTGCATCAATGGCGAAGAAGAAAGCCACGCGGCGAATCATCGAAAAGCCGCATTCTAAAACTAGGCCGGAACAAGCGGTTGCGGACCCAAATACAGAGTTCGATCGCTACTTGCTAGGCATGTCGCATTCGGGCTGGGTTGAAAAGCACCTCGACTTATTGAGCCGTCGCGTCGAAACGTATGACGAACGCTGCATCGGACAAGGGCGCAACCTCCTCGGTACGATCAAGCAGGCCCTCGTCGGCGCAGATGATCGCGGGCGGACAATCTTCACTCTGACGGTAGCGCTGGTAGGATTACCCCAAATAATGGACCTGCATACCAGAGAAAAAGCGAGAATCTCTGGCGGCGCAACGACGCGAAAGAAAGCCTCCAAGATGCACTCGCTAATCAAGAAAGCTGCCGCTGTCATACGGAGTAAAGATCCAAAGGCAAGTGCAGAGGTAATTCACCGACAAATCACGAGTCGCCGAATAGATTTCGGATTTACAAAAGGCGACAAAATTCCAAAGTCCCGCACCATTCAAAGCATCCTCAAGGTGCATTCGGACGCCGCGCAATAGCAAAACTGTTGCGCAGGAAAATACATCGAAACTTTCGCGCAACTGCTCAAGCCTTTGCGCGAATTCTTTTTGACGGGTCGGATTCTCTCCGTCTACCGTGGCCGCCGTTGTAGATTCAACCGCTGGTTTGCGGAGCGTTCCATGGCCGACACGAAGACCCTCCCAAAACGTCGAAAATTCACCCCACCTGAAGTGGCGGCGCAATTTGGCGTTGCGACGACAAAAATTGTTGCCTGGATCGCGAGTGGCGAGCTTCGTGCAATCAACGGAGCCACGAAGCCGTCGGACCGGCCGCGCTACTTGATCGATGAGCGCGACATCGAGGAATTCGAGCGGCGTAGGGCCATCGTGCCTGTTGCCGCTGCTCCCGTGCGCCGCCGCCGCCGACGATCGCCTGGCGGGGTTCACGAATATTTCTAGGCCCCAGAAATGCGAAAAGCCGCCCCTGGCGAGGGAAAGCGGCGTTTTCGCGGAAACCACGACATGCGACAGCCTACAGATCAAATCACTGCACGTCCATGCCCGCGTTGCGGCGGCTCTGGAATCATCATTCGCAAATCGGCCCCGATTGCGTTGCGCCGCGCGACTTGTCCATGCCAACGGCAATTGCGGCCGAAAGGGGGCAGCGCATGAGCCCGCGCCTTCCCGCCGAGATTCAGCCGGAAAATATCACCGCCGTCGGCGACACACGAGAGAAAAATTTGCTCGATCTATCGCCACTCAAAACCGTGCCTGGCACGCTCGCGACTGGTGATTACAGCGTGGTCGGCTTGGAGCACATCGTTGCCATCGAGCGGAAGTCCCTCTCTGATTTGCTTGGTTGCATCGGCACCGAACGAGAACGATTCGATCGCGAGGTTCAGCGGCTACTCGCATATCCAGTTCGGGCGCTCGTCGTCGAAAGCACCTGGGCGGAAATCAATGCCGGGGGCTGGCGCGGCAAAGTGACACCGGCGAGTGTTACTGGCTCTGTCTTGGGCTGGGTTGCGGCTGGCCTACCGGTGATGCTTGTGGGCGATCACGCCGAAGCTGGCCGAGCCGTCGCCAGGATGCTGTTTATCGCGGCCCGCCGCCGCTGGCGTGAGGCACGTGCGTTGCTCGGCGACGTGGGGGCAGTGCGACATGATTAACGGAAATTCCCATTTGCGTCGCTCGCCCGGGACGACTGGGGGCGGCCGTCCCATGAGCCAGACACCGAGTTATGGCGCGAATAGCGCAAGGGCGCGAAGATGATCGAAGAAATCCTGAGGCACTTTGAGGGCGTCAAACCCGCCGGCAAGGACCGGTGGAAGGCGCGCTGCAAGTCACACGACGATGACACGGCGAGTCTCTGCATTGGCCTGGGCGAGGGCGGGCGCATTCTCGTGCATTGCCAAGCAGGGTGCGCGTTCGACGAAGTGATCAACGCTGCGGGCATCGACAAGCGGGATCTCGCGCCACCGAAGACCAACGGCCATGCCAAGCCGACGAACGCGCGAGATACTATCGTCGCTGAGTATCCCTACCACGACGAATCCGGCGTGCTGCTGTTCCAGGCCGTGCGCTATGACCCAAAGAAGTTTCGGCAGCGACGTCCAGACGGCAACGGCGGCTGGGTCTCCGACTTAAAGGGCGTGCGTCGTGTCCTGTATCGACTCCCGGAATTGCTCGCCGCCGATCCGACGGCCACGGTGTTTGTGCCAGAAGGCGAAAAGGATGTAGACCGACTGCGCCGCCTCAGTCTTGTGGCAACGTGCAATCCGATGGGCGCAGGGAAGTGGCGGGACGAGTACAGCGACCACTTGCGCGGCCGCCACGTTGTTATTCTCGAGGACAACGACGACGCGGGACGCAAGCACACCCAGCAAGTTGTTCGTTCGCTCCAGGGGGTCGCGGCGTCGGTCCGAGTGCTTGCCTTGCCAGACTTGCCGCCGCATGGCGATGTTTCCGACTGGTTGAACAACGGCGGAACTGGCGCGGAGCTGCGAATCCATGCCGACGCGGCAGACTGCCAGGCCGTCACAAAGCAATCGCGAGTCAGTGAAAATCCGCATTCTGCGCGATTGGCCTCGCTCGATGATCTGGGCGAATCCGCAGGTGGAACCGGCACTATCACCAACGGCGTCGAGACTGGCGAGGGCAAGGATCGTGGCATTGCCGCCCTTCCCATGCGGGACGTTCTCGAAAACCTCCGCCGGATTACCGGCGATTGGCCGCGACGTGTTGGCCGTGCTCTGTTCGTGGTCGAAGGTAACGAGGTCTGCTGGCTCAATTCCCCGGCCGGTGTTTTCGGCTGGGCGGCAGCAAAACACGGCCAGGTGCCCTGGCACCGCGGCACCGCATTCGTTTCGAAAGAAGAGTTCTACGCCGAGCTGCAGCGCACAGCCACGGCTTATGACGCTGTCGAGCGAATACCCCACGTGCCGTTCATGCCGCGGGCCTTCTACGTCGGCGGCATGCCGGAGCCAGGTGACGGCGACGCCCTCACGAATCTGCTGTCTCGATTCTGTCCGGCATCCGATATCGACGCCGATTTGATTCTTGGAATGTTCGCCACCGCCATCTGGGGCGGCCCGCCAGGGGCCAGGCCGGCGTTCGTCATCACCGCCGACAAAGGGCGCGGCATCGGCAAAACGAAGCTGCCCACGATGCTCTCACACGTCACCGGCGGCCTGGTGGATTTCTCCGCCACCGAGGACGTGGGCAGCATCAAGGCACGGCTGCTGAGCGCTGACGCGGCAGGAACACGGATAGCACTCTTGGACAACGTGAAGTCGCTCCGGTTCAGCTGGGCCGAGCTCGAAGCCCTAATCACCGCGCCGATAATCAGCGGCAAGCGGATGTATGTGGGCGAAGCGAACCGGCCAAACACGCTGATGTGGGTGGTGACCTTGAACGGCGCTAGCCTGAGCACCGACATGGCTCAGCGCTCGGTAATCATCAAATTGGCGCCACCGATTCGCTCGGCATCGTGGGAGGAATCGACCACCGCATTCATCCTCGAGAACCGGGACCGGATTATTGCGGACCTTGTCGGATTCTACCTCCGGCCGAAAGCTCTGACGCAGTCGACCCGCTGGGCCGCCTGGGAGGGCGATGTGCTGGCCCGCTTAGCAGAGCCCGACGAGGCACAGCACGTCATCCTGGAGCGCCAGGGCGAGGCTGACGCCGAGGCGGAAGAGTCCGGCATCGTCGAAGACTATTTTGCGAAGCAGCTGGCCAGCCTCGGTTACGACGTCGACGCGGAGAGAATCCACATACCGTCCGACATTGCTGCCAAGTGGTTCAACACCGCGACCAACGAAAACAGGAGCGCCACCGGATCGTCGCGGATGCTCAAGCAACTGCATGACGAAGGCCGCATGAAGCGGCTTCAGCCGAACCCGTCGCGGAGCTACGGGCGCGGTTTTCTGTGGGTAGGCTCGGAGGCCGGTCCGTCCGTCGTCGTGCGGTGCGATATCGAAGACAGGATTGCCACAAACGCCCAGCTTCGCCATCCACAACGCAAGTGGGACAGGTAGGACGCTTTCGCCTCCTTCTGTTTACTTCACAGAAATCTCTAAGAGAGAGTGAAAAAAGAGAGAGAGGAGTGTAAGGGGGGGAGAAAGGGAAAAAAGCGTCCTGAGTGGCAGAAGCGTCCTGAGCAAAAAGCAAACTTGAGCGATTGAAAATGCAACACAAAGGCACGCAACGACCGCCGCGAGCGATCGCGCAGGATACCGAAAATGGACGTTAGGCGCGA